>NZ_JARWOP010000337.1 GCF_029868745.1 Nocardia wallacei
AAACCTAACTTAAACGCCAGCCGGAAAAATAGCTGACAAAAAATACCCGACCCTCACACGGGGGTGTAGAGAGCCGGAACCAAAATAATTGGCACTGACATTCATCGACACACTATTGAGTTCTCAAAGAACACACGCACCAGTAATCTCACGGGAGTATCCCGGTCGATCGGCTGGGCAACTTTTACAGCTTAGCCCGACCATGAACACGGAACCAAATCCGGGTTCGAAGTAGAGCCAGTGTGATCGTCAGGCGCTCATCGTCCAACCTCGTGTCCCCGGCCTCTCGGCCCGGGTCGGTGTCCGTGTCGCTCTGACCTGGAATAAGTTACGTGTCGGTGGAATCGATGTCAAATCGCCTGGTCAACAGGGTTACGTGATCAGCTCACGCGCTCGACTCCGGCGCCCAGCGCGCGCAGGTTCTCCACGAAGTCGGGGTACCCGCGGTCGATGTGGAAGACGTCGTGCACCTCCGTCACGCCGTCGGCGACCAGCCCCGCGAGCACCAGACCGGCGCCCGCGCGAATGTCCGAGGACCAGACCGGCGCGCTCGACAATCGCGGGATACCACGCACCACGGCATGGTGACCGTCGGTGCGGGCGTCGGCGCCCAGGCGAATCATCTCCTCCACGAACCGGAATCGGGCCTCGAAGACGTTCTCGGTGATCATCGAGGTGCCGTCCGCGATGGCCGCGAGGCCGATGGCCATCGGCTGCAGGTCGGTCGGGAAGCCGGGGAACGGCAGCGTCGAGAAGTTCACCGCACGCGGACGTTCGGCCTGCAGAACACGAAACCCGTCCGGCTCGAACGAGATTCGCGCGCCGGCGGACCGCAGCTTGTCCAGCACGAGCGACAGATGTTTGGGGTTGATCCCCGTCACCCGCACGTCGCCCAGCGTCATGGCGGCGGCGATCCCCCACGTGGCGGCGACGATACGGTCGCCGATCACCTGGTGCGTGGTCGGCGAGAGCTTACGCACCCCGTCGATGGTCAGGACCGAGGTGCCCGCACCGCTGATGCGTGCGCCCATCCTGGTCAGCATCGTGCACAGGTCGACGATCTCCGGTTCGCGCGCGGCGTTGTCGATGACCGTCTCGCCCTCGGCCAGCACCGCCGCCATCAGGATGTTCTCGGTCGCCCCGACCGAGGGGAAGTCCAGCCGGATGCGCGCGCCCTGCAACTCGTCGGCACGGGCGACCAGGCAACCGTGCTCGATCTCGCTGGTCGCGCCGAGCAATCGCAACCCCGTCTGGTGCATGTCGAGCGGCCGGGAACCGATCGCGTCACCGCCGGGCAATGCCACCACCGCGCGCTTGCACCGGGCCATCAACGGCCCGAGCACGCAGACCGAGGCCCGGAACTGCGTGACCGCAGGGAAATCCGCGTGGTACTTCGGCTCGGTAGGGGTATCGATGGTCACCACGGAGCCGTCGACCGTCACATCGCAGCCGAGACCTCGCAGCACCTCGGCCATCAGCGGGACATCGAGGATGTCCGGGCAGTTGGTGATCGTCGTCGTGCCCTCGGCCAGCAATGCGGCGGCCATCAGCTTGAGCACGCTGTTCTTGGCACCACCGACCGCCACCTCGCCGGCGAGCCGACTGCCCCCGGTCACCAGAAACCGTTCACTCACGGGGGTCAGCCTAGTGGGCGCGACGAACGATGGTGACCACTCCGCCCGCCCGCTACCCCGCGTTCTCGTCCGAAACGCCCGGGCGCCACAGCACATCGCCGTCCGGATTGGCCACCCGGCCGAGGATGAACAGCAGATCCGACAGCCGATTCAGGTACTTCGCCGGCAATACCGAGGTGTCGTCGGGATGCGCGGCTACCGCCGACCAAGCAGACCGCTCGGTCCGGCGCGCCACCGTCCGCGCGGTGTGCAGCAGCGCCGCCAGCGGTGTGCCGCCCGGCAGAATGAACGAATTCAGCGGCGCCAGACCATCATTGAACCGATCGCACCAGCGCTCCAGCCGGTCGATGTAGTCCTGGGTGATGCGCAGCGGCGGGTACTTCGGCTCGGCGACCACCGGAGTGGACAGGTCGGCGCCGGCGTCGAAGAGATCGTTCTGTATCTGCCGCAGTACCCGTTCGATCTCGGGATCGGGTGCGCCGAGCGCGATTGCGACGCCGATCGCGGCGTTGGTCTCGTCACAGTCGGCATAGGCGACCAGCCGCGCGTCGGTCTTGGACACCCGGGAGAAGTCGCTCAGGCCCGTGGTGCCGTCGTCGCCGGTTCGCGTATAGATCCGAGTCAGGTGCACGCTCACACCACAACCCTAGCGCCGGACGACGATCACCTGCGGCGGCGGATTCGCTCCGAGGGACGGGACTCGACCCAGGACAGGAAGGCCGCCAACGCCCCGCGGTCCAGCGCCAGCTCGTAACTGCCGTCGCCGTCGGAGACCGCGATGACGATGATGTCGTCGGTCATGATGTCGTATTCGTCGCCGACCGGGCCGCGGCGATCGGTGACCTCGATGCCCAGCCGCCGAATCGTGGCGTCGGCACCCAGTTTCACGCTCGTCAACTTGAAGAAGACCAAGCGGTCTTCGTCGTAGCGGATCAGGCCGTGCCGCCAGCCCTGCCCGCCCTTGGCCGGCAGCACGCGCAGAATCGCGGCCGTCCCGCCGCGGCGCAGCATGACGAATCGGTAGATCGAAACCAGCGCCAGGCCGACGAGCAGCAGCACCAGAATGATCAGAAGCACCATCCCGGTCCGCAATCCAGGTCCGTCCCTTCGCCTTTGCCCCTGTGCTGGTGCGGGTGCCGTGCCATCCCCGAACAAGGTCACCGTTGGGGCGAGTCTACAAACAGTCCCATAACGCAGAGCGCCAGCCTAATCGGGCCGGGTGCCCGGGACGCGTGAACGGCGGATTCCGCGTCCCGGGCGATGCGATCCGGGAGTGTGGGCGGCTCAGCCCATGGTGAACGGCTGGCCCCAGACGGTGAGCATGCTCTCGCCCGCTTCGGTCGAGACATCGGCCATCGTGAACGCCCTCGCCTGGGCGTAGCCGCCGCACCCGTTGACGGCGAAGGTCTCGTCGGTCCAGCTGACGCTGGCGTGCGAACCGTCGACCGTGGGGTGCTTCTTGTGAATCTCGTTGCCGTAGTCGTCCGGTTGCTCGATGTCGAGGACGTAGCGGGTCACGGCCTGACCGGGGGCGATGGTGAGGGTTTCGGTGACTCCGATGACCGGTGCCGCCAGCCCCGCGCCACCGGTCTGGGTGCCCTGAGTGTCCGTGTCCTGCGAGTTCAGCGACCCGATGTCCACCTGACAGCCGACCACGTAACCCGGATTCAGCTGAATACTCGCCGAATCCGCGCCGGGGCCGGACACATCGGCGACCACCCGGCCCGATGTCCAGACGTTGCGATGAGTCGGCGTCGCGCCCATGGATCCGCTGATTGTCGCCGACTCGTCCACGATCGACAGCGTCACCACGGTGCCGTCGCCCAGGGTGCGGGTGATCGAACCGCCTTGCAGCGGAACGAACGTATCGGCATTCGCGGCGCCGGAGGAACACAATCCCAGCCCGACGGTCACCGCCGCCAGCAGCCCGGCCGCCCGGCCACGTCGCAGAGTTCTACTGCGGTACATGCGTTTTCCTTTCAGCCGATGCTGAACGGCTGGCCGTACAGCGTGACTTTGTGATAGTCGGGGCCGATGACCTCGACCACGGCGAAACTGCGGGCCTGCGCATAACCGGCGCAGCCCTGCACATCCATCGGAACGTCTTGGTAATTGAGGAAATACCGGCCCGATTTGGTCATGTCCTTGTTGTTGATCTGCACCCATTTCACCTCGCCGGGGCTGATCGGAAAGGACACACCGGCGGTGATGGACGGAGTCGAGGACAGCGTCGCGCCGAGCGAGGGACCGAACGATCCGAGCGCCACCTGGCAACCGACGAGATAGCCGACCGTCAACCCGGAGGAGCCGTGTGTCGACGAATCATTGGTGCCCGGCTCGTTCAACGCGCCATTGTTGGGGCCGATCACACCGGGCGGTGTATCGATGTCGACCGTCACATCGCCGCTGACCCAGGCCGTGCGGCCGGCGCCGTTGGCCGCCAGCGACGGTGCCAGCACTGCATGTTCGCCGGAACTGTGAATAACGACCCCCGCCCGCTCGATATGTCCGTCGGGCAGCGGCACAAAAGTATCCGCCCGCGCGGCGCCCGGCGACCACAGGCCGAATACCGTCGCGATTGTGGCCGCCGCGGCGGTGATACGCAGGAGCAATCGCGTTCCGTTTACCTGATTCTTGATCATCCACCCCTCGCTCATCGTGACGCTTGCGCCGATCAGACAGTGCTGAGGTAATGCTCGGTACTTCAGGTGAAGCTGAAACCTTCGAAAATGCCGAAAGATCGTCGGCGAGTTCGGTCACGAGTGGACCGGTGCTCGATACTAACCCGGGCCGGGTAATTGATTCGTAGCCGGGCAACTGTGTCGCGAATTCGAATCGGACATTGCGAAAAGACTTGTGCCGTCCGGAAAATCGACACAAAACGACGGGGGGCCCCCGGGGAAGGGCCCGGGGGCCCCCGGGGGTGGGACGGGCCGGGGCGGGCGCCCCGGCGCCCCCCCCCCCCCCCCCGGACCGCCCCCGGTTTGAGCCGGGGACCC
>NZ_JARWOP010000338.1 GCF_029868745.1 Nocardia wallacei
GTTTAAAATCACCCCGCGGGGGCCCCCCGCCGCCCGGGCGGGGGTCCAACCCGCGCTGGCCGCCGAGAATGGGCGTCGTATCGCGGGCGGGGTTGGGGTATGGGCGCCGGGGGTGGCGGCGGCCGCCGCCGATGTCTTCGAGATCATCGGAGCTCTCCAGACGGACGAACGGCTTTCCGCACCAGACGATCTCGATGTGATGACCCGATTCCAGGAACGAGTGCTCGCCGCGGTCGAACTCAACATCGGACGTATCGTCGACGCCGCGGACTGGGCGAGGCTCGCCGACGACAACCTGCTCGCGCAGGGGGACGGCGACTGGGATCCGGACCTGATGCGCGCGCTGCGCGAGTTGCCTTCGCGGGCGGCCGGATTCGCCGCGGCCCGTACCGGCTCGGAGCAGGCGTTCGGTGAAGCGGCGCGGCGATACATCCCCGATGCCTACCGGGCGGCGCTGTATTTCCTGACCCGCACCCGCGATACCGAACGGGCGGTCGCGCTGCTTCGCGACCTGGACCACGCTGTGGCGATGGCGGCGGACCGGCTCGGACCGGCCACCCCCGCCCCGGCCGATCGCTTCGGGCCCGCCGCGCCTGCCGCGGCGGCGGGACTGTCGCTGTATCAGCTGCGCATGGACATTCATCAGGCGATAGCGGCTGCGGGCGGCGCGACCGCCTCCGCCATGCGCACCGCCGCGCGGCGGGGCCTCGCGGAGAATTTCCTGCTGCCGCGGATGGTCCAGCGAACCGTGGACGATCTCGGCGTCCTGGCCTGGTACGGCTCCGAGACGCCGAGCGCCATCCGGCCGTACTACACAGCGCACCGTGTCGCATCCGAAGGCCTCTTCGACGACCGCTCCGCGCGACTCCCCACTGGCCGAACGCTGGCCATCGGCGTGCACGCCGGGCATTTCGTCGCGGCGAGCGGCTCGAAGACAGAGCATCTGACCACCGGCTCGGGCGGCATCTCGTTCGTGATGGATCGGTGGGGACGCATGATGGCCGGTGACGACCACGACGCCCTGCTCCGGCTGATGTCGGTCATGGGGGACGAGCTGGCCGGATGGGGCACGCTGGCCACCGACGACTACGGGCGACCGGACGGGCCGGTTCGCTCCTATCGGGCCCGCGAGCTCTTCGATCCGATGGGCACCGCCCAATTGCGTGATGTTCTGGCGCGCGGCGGACTTCGCCTCGACGACAGCACCTTCGACAACGAAAGCCAGGGCCGATTCTGGCGAGGCGACCCGCCGCCGATACCGCAGCTGTTCGACATGGACGCGGTCGGTTTCCACAACAGCATCGAGGCGCTGTTCGCGGGCTACGGCGAACACTTCTGGGTGAAGGCCGACCGTGACACTATTGCGCTGAGCCGCAACGAAATACGAATACCGCTGACCCTCGCCCCGCTGCGCCGAGAACCCGGCCACCTCGAAGTCGTCGCGCAGCGGCAGGGCACACGCACCATCCTCCGCTATCGCGATCCGCACCCGGGCGCCGAGCCCGAACAGGTCGCCCCGGTCTTCGCCGAACTACACCGGCGAATGACCCGCTGGGCAGCCGAATCCGGCACCGTCGACTGGCACCCGGACACCGCCGAGGTGGTCCGCACCTTCGAACAGCACCTCGACCGCGCGCGGCCGGATCAGAACGGCACCCACATCGGCAGCCGCCCCACCGATTCCACACCAGATCCGGGGGATTCGGTTCGCACGTCGGCGTGGCCGAACCCCGCAGAGGTCAAACCTTTCGGCTCATGGCTCCGAGCGGCTCGCACGGCGCTCGGCATATCCCTCCGGGAATTGGCCGCCCGCATGGGCGTGCCCGGTTCGGCCACATATCTCGCTTCGTTCGAGCGCGGCATCAGGCCGACCCGGGACATGATGTCGCGAATCCTCTCGGCCTTGGCGGTCCCCGAGGAGATTGCCGGAGCGGTGCTCCGGGAGGCGGACGCCGCTCAGATCGACAACATGCCCGATCCCACCGCGCCGACCTTCACCATTCCCAACGCCTGGATCGCGGCCGCGCGTGTGCGCCGGAAGATGTCGCAGAAGGATTTGGCGGCGCATGTCGGCTTGAGCGTGACTCAATGGGCGCCCCGGGAACGCGCCACGATTGCGCGGACGAAAGCCTTCCAGATCACCTGGGAGCAGGCGCAACGCGCCCTCGAGGCGCTGGGTGTCACCCAAAGCGTCGCCGACGCCTTCCGGCGGCGCTTCTACCCGGAGACTCTGGCGGCCGAGGATGATCCGGGCGAGACCGGCGACTTCATCGGCGGCCGCCCGACCGATTCCACACCGGAGCCGGGCGAGCAGGTGCGCAATGTCGTATCGTGGCCGGACCCCGCCGAGGTCAAACCCTTCGCCGCGTGGCTGCGCGCCGCGCGTGCGGCACTGGGGATCTCACGGGACGAATTGGCCGCCCGCATGGGTGCGCCCGGCTCGGGGACGTATATCGGCTCGTTCGAGCGAGTGATCACGCCGACCCGCGACATGACGGTGCGCATTCTCGAAGCGTTGGGGGCGCCCGAGGATATCGCCGAGGCGGTGCTGCGCGAGTCGATGCCTGCGGAGGTCGACGCTCTGCCCGATCCCACGGAGCCGCGGTACCCGTCTCCCAACTCGTGGATCGTGGCCGCGCGTCTGCGCCGGAAGATGTCGCAGAAGGAGATGGCCGCGCATGTCGGCCTGAGCGTGACCCAATGGGCGCCGCGAGAACGCGCCGAGAACCCGAGGACGAGGGCGTATCAGGTCACCGGGGAACAAGCGCAGCGTGCACTGGAAGCGTTGGGTGCGACGGCAAGAGTCACCGACGCGTTCATGCGCCGGTTCTATCCCGACTCCGTTTCGGAAAGTTCGCCGGACGACGACAATCTGTCCGGTCTCATCGGCAACCGCCCGGACGAACAGTCGGACCATCCCTTCCGAATCCTCGACGATCCCGGAATGTCCGGCGATCGTGAGGTCGAGCCCGGGTACTGGGGGCACTACGGGGCGGCGGGGGTGCTGGTCCGGACCTTCGACGAGGACGGCGAAGAGGTTTTCCTCGTCTGCCGCTCGAAAGCCGGATTCTCCCAAGGTAATTTCCAGCTGCCCGGTGGCGCACTGTGTGCGCGGGAGACGCCGGCCCAAGGGGCCGCCCGCGAAATGAACGAGGAACTCGGCGCGGACGCGGAATACCTGGCCGGATTGGCGCATCGGGGGACTCATGTAATCGGCGGGCCGCGCGGATGGAAGTACCACGTCCTCGTCGCGGACGCGCCGCAGCGGTTCGACCCGGTGGCGGACGGCACGGAAACCGCCGACGCCCGCTGGGTCACGCGCGCGGAACTGGCGGCGATGGCCCGGCGCGGAGAGGTGCACTCGGCCCTGACCAGGCACCTGCCGCGCGTGCTGGGCTTGTTCGATCCCGAGGCGGACGTGCCGGACGTGCCGACGGCCGCCGAACCGGAGACCGCCGCTGTCGAACGGCCCGATCGTCCCGCGTATCGCATCCTGGACCGGGAGCTGTTCGACAGCTACGTGCAACTGAAGATTTTCGGTAGTGCGACTTTCGACGATCCGTCGCGCCTGCTCGAGGTTCAGCAGCGAAACGAGCAGTTCTTCGCGAGATACCCGCAGGCACGCGAGCTGGCGGTATCCGGCCACTTGGTGCAGTACGAACGCGTGCTTCAGTACACGGCCGAGCTGGCACGCGAGCTCGGCCTGAGCGTCGGCGCGCTGAGCGAGACGCTGACTCGCGAACTCACCGACCTGGTCGAAGGCAAACCTCTCGCCATCCGCATGCGGCAGGAGGCACTGTTCGGGCTGCTCGCCGACGGCCGGTTCAAGACCCAGTTCGAGGGGATGCTGGGCGGTGGCCGTGCCGGCGAGGTGGCGCGGATGGAGGACCGGTGGTTCGGCAACCCCGAGGACATGGACCCGCGGCTGCGCCCGGTCTACGGACTCGTGCTGGTCGACGGCGAGCGCCCGGCCGGGCTGTCCGACGCGGCCACCTCGGCCGGGCTGGCCGACATCCGCACCACGCTGTACACCGAGAAGGCGGCGATGTACGGCCGGATCGAAGTGGTGCTGAAAGACGATGTCCGGCAACGGGCCACGTTCTGCGTCGGCGATTCGCTCGTCTACTCGGGCAGCCAGTTCGACGGCAAACCGGCGCGGACCATGCCCTCGCCGTTGCTCGACCCGCGCCCGGAGTCGTTCGGCGTCGTCCCGCTGTCCGCGAATGTGGCCGTGGACGATCACGCATTGCGCGGAATCGAGCGCGACTACTCCGGCGCACTCTTCCGCCGGCACCAGTTCGTCGAGTCCCACATCCACGGCGGCGTCACCCTCTCCGACATCGACCACATCAATCTTCCCGAACCGCCCGACCCGGAACTGCGCGCCGCACTCGACGACGCGGGTATCCCGTGGCGCGTCCTGGACAGCCACGCCGTCGCCCGCAGCGGCGACGCCGAAGCCATTGCGCGGGAACGGCGTCGACTCACGGAAGACCGCGCGATGGTCGAGGCCAGGGTCGACGACCTCCGCCGGGAAATCGACGCTGCCGGGTGGCCGGGCGCGCCGCGCCAGATCCGGGAGCGGGTCGAGACCGTCCGCGTCGAACTCCGCAACGCCGAAGCCATGCGGGACCGAATCGACGACATGCTCGCGTCCCTCGACCCCGACTCCTCGGAACGCATCGGCAGCAGACCCTTCGACGGTGCGGCCGACGGCACAGGCCCGGAGGCGGCTTCGCGGTACGACCTGCCCGACGGGCTGTCGCTCACTCGCGGCGAGGCCGAGATATTCACGCTGGCGCGAAACGGGTTGACGCACAGCGACATCGCGGCGGCTCTCGGCATGCCGGAGCGCGCGGTGTCGGCCGCCCTGTCCACGGTCCGGCGCAAGCTCGCGCAGCGGCGGGCGCAGTTGGTGGCGGAGAGCCGTCTCGCCGACCCGTCCGTGACCTCCGAGTCCGGCCGTTTTCGCAGCGCCATGTACGCCGCACTGGTCGGCGCCGACCAGCCGGATCCGCGCCGGCTGATCGCGGAGGCGAGCGCGGAGCAGCTGGAACGGCTGGTGAGCCCGGTGCGCTCCGCTCGCGAGAAGACGCGCGGCGCCATGATTCACACCATGACGTTGCTCGCCGCGCAGCGTTCCGTGCAGGCGCTCGCGGACGAATACCACCGGACCCAGATGGAATCGGCCGCGGCGTTGGCACAGGCGAGTCCGGACGACCTGCAAGCGGCGCTGGACGAACTGGACCCGGTCGAACGGCGGATCGTCATCAATCAGTTCGGACCGGAGACCTCGCCCGCCACCTTCGAACCCGAGGGCTCCGTACGCGGCTCCCGCGCGGTCGATATCGTGCGCCGGCTCGCCGCCTCGATCGCAGACCGTGCGGGCACCTCCGCCGAAGGCCCGGCGAGCGACCTGCTCACCCCGGTGCGGAAGACGAATCACGCTATCGCTCAGACATATACGACGAACGAATGTCTGGCGGCGGTCGCGGAACTGGGAGATCTGCGGGACTCGGACCGTACGCCGGAGAACGAGTCCGCCAGCTGGCGCTCGCTGCCGGTGGACCACGGTTTCGACGAGGAACAGCGGCGAATTGCCGACGAGGCGCTGCGCGCGGGTGGCTTCGACCACGCGGGCGGCCTGCAGCGCTGGCGCAATCGCCGCCACACGGCGTCCGCACAACGCCGTGCGACCGAGAACGGGGAGTGGTGGGACTCGCTGCGCGATCCCGCCGCACCCGGCGGGCTGAGCGCTACGCAACGGGCGCTCATCCAGGTGTACCCGCACGAGATAGGCAACGCCGACGGCCTGCCCGCTGTCATCCGAGACCACGCCAACCGGCTGTCGATCCGCCGTCAACTCGACGAGTTCGTCGCGCGCAAGCCGGCCGGCACGGGAATGCTCGACTGGGTCCGGAACGTGCTCACCGTCGTCGAGCGCAAGCGGTTCGACAACCTGGTGCACATCCGGAATCACCTGCGGCAGATGGACCGTCAGGCCGCGGAGACGCCGGGCGGGCCGCCGGTGCATCTGCTGTCCTTCGACGCGGCCGCCTTCGGCGGCAAGGGCAAGGCCGTCGCCGCGCTCGGCAATGTCGACACCGCGCACACGGTGAATTGGCATGTGCCGGGCACGAATACGACCTCCGCTTCGCTGGCGTACCAGTTCGAGCCGCTGCACAACCTGTACAAGGAGACACTGCGCGTCGAACCGTCGCTCGAACTGGCCTCGATCATCTGGATCGGCTACGACGCGCCGGCCGGGCCGGTGAACACCGGCTTCGTGAAGGCCGCTTTCCGGCGCCGCGCCCGGGTCGGCGGCGACCGGCTGGCGTGTGACATCGCCGCGCTGCACGCCACCCGGCGTCGCGCCGGAATCGCCGACCCCGACCGGCTCGTCAACCGGCTCTACGGGCACAGCTACGGTGCGGTCACCTTGTCGTACGCGGGCCGCGACGGCAGGCTCGCCGGTCTGATCGACTCGGTCATCCTCGCGGGATCGCCGGGCACGGGCCCGATCCACCATGCCGAGGAGTTCGGCATCGGCGCGGACAAAGTCTACATCTTCGCGTCGTGGCGGGACGTCGTCACCAAGTTCGGCGCGGATGAGCCCGGCGCGCACAGCCGCCTCCATCCCCGCCTCGGCCACGGTATAGATCCCGCCACCGAGGCTTTCGGCGGGGTGCGGCTCGGCGCCGAGTTCCCGTCGGACTGGGTCGGCGTCGAGACCGTGCATCAGGGCTACCTGCACTACGACGAGTCGACCGGGCTCCCCCACGAAGCCTTGGTCCATGCCGCGCACATCACCGCCGGGCGGGGCGCCACCCGCGAACGGGTGCCTCACCGCACAGCCGGGTCCCGGACATTCGGGGGGGTCAGCGACCCCGAGAACGGGCGTTACACGGAGCTCGTGCTTTCCGCTCGAAGTCCCGAGGAATCCGGGCCCGACGAGACGGATCCGGCCGCACGGCTGGCGGTCGCCCACCACGCCACCGAGCGCCGCGCGGAACTGCTGCGGGAACTGTCCGAACTGCTCGCGCCCGAGAGCATCGATCCCGCGGAACTGCTGCGGACCGGCTCGCCCACCTGGGAGACATGGTTCGCCAGGTACCGGGAGGTGCGCCGCGACCTGGCCGGCATGCTCGAGATCGGCCGCGGCGCGGCGGTGGATGACCAGTGGCTCCGCCACGTGCTGGACGACTGGCGCGAACAAGACTGTGCGACACCGGAAATCCTCGCATCCGGACGAGAGTTCGACCGGATGCTGCCGGTCGCGAAGCTGGTCGACGATATCCAGCGCCTGGACACCTGGGCCCGCACGGTCGAGGCGGTGGAGACCGAACTGGCCCGGCGCGGGGCGGAACTGTCCGGCCTGATCGGCCGGGCGCACGGACTGTTGCGGGCGGCCACCGACTTCCGGGCGCACGGAGAGCTCGTCGGGGTCCTCGGCGCGACACTCGCGACGGCGGACCGGCTGGCCGCGGAGCGGCAACGCCTCGAGCGGCACGCGCGCGCACTCTTCGCGCTGGGGACCGCCGTAGCCGAGGACGAACGGGCGTCGTTCGAGTCGTGGAACCGGCGGATCCTGGAGGCGGCCCGGCCCTATCGGGTGTCGTCCCTGGATTCGTGGCACGGGATGACGCTGCTGCACGCCCGGCTGCGCTCGCTCGAGGCGGCCGCCCGGGATCCCGAGCACGAGTTGTCGGCCGACATCGAGGAGCTGCGCCTGCTCGCGGAACGCGCGAAGACGGCGGTCGAACGCTACGACACGACCCACCTGCTGAACGCCGATCTGGACGCGGCACTCGAGCTGGCGAATCGGGCACTGACCGGGGTGCCCGCCGCGACGGACGGGGCCACGTGGCAGCTGTCCCAGTTCCCCGATCGTGCGCCGTTCGTCGACACCCTGGCTGCCGTGCGGGACGATGTCGCGCACCGGCGGCAACGGACCGTCGTCGCGCTGCGGGACGATCCGCGCGGCGAGGACGAAATCGCCCGTGCGAGCGAGCGACTCGGCCGCATCGACACTGTGACGGCGGCGTTCGACGAGGCCGCGCACCGGAGGACGCTGGGCCGGGTGCAGCTCATCCGGCGGATGCACGAACACCTGCTCCGGTATCCGCTGGACCGGCGGATGGACCGGGGCGCACTGGAGCCGGAGCTGGCGATCATTCTCGAGACGTGCCGCCTCAGCGCGGCCGCGCTACCCGACGACGGGTGGGCGGAGCGGACCACCGCACAGGTGCGCCGGCAGGTGGACGAGTGGCGGCGCGACGGCAAGCCGGCGCAGCAGGTGCAGCAGGGCGAGCGTTACCTCAGCCTGCGGCTGCTGGCGGAGGCGTTCGAGGACGACAACCCGTGGAACACCTGGTATCTGCGGCTCACCGACCACGAGGCCGCGCTCACGCAGCTGGTCCACGGCCGGCTCACGGCCGAGGACGAGCGCGCCACGGCCTACTCGCGCCTGCGCGAACTCGCCGCGTCCGGCGAGGTGGACCTGAGCCGGTGGCGTTCCCTGCCGGAACTGCGGGAAGCGTTGGACCGCATGGTAAAAGAGGAACTGCGCTGGCTGGGGTCGGTACTGGGTGCGGAGACCCCGGAACCGCTGCGCCGGCTGATCGAGGCCCCGGGGGACCCGGCCCCCGTCTCCGCCGTCCAAGCCGCTGTCGTCGAGGTCTTCCCGCTCCTCGCCGCGCGCCGGCCGGAAGACCTCGCGGTACGCGACCGCGCCGACCACTGCCTGGTGCTCACCACCATGGTGCAGGCCGCCGAGCAGATCGACGACGGGACAACCGAACTCGACAAGTTCGACGCCGATCTGGACGACTGGCTGGACGAGGTGATGGACACCGTCGGCCGCGCGGGCGGGTTGGCGATCGAGCCCGACGAATCGGACGGCACCATCGGCGCTCGCCCCTCCGACTCGGAACACGGTGCGCCCGGGGCGTTCTCGCCCGGAATGTCCGCCGCCGAGGTGCACGCAGCTGTCGCGGGCACGTGGACCGACCCCCAGGGCGCACCGGCTGACCTTCCGCCGGAATTGACGAATGTCGCCGCGCTGCTGGTCGATTACGCGCTGCAAGTCTCCGGTAAGGACGGCGTGCGGATCACGTCGACGACGACTTCGACCGGCCTTGCGTACACCGTCCGCGGGTCCGTCGAAGGACTCTATGTCCCCGCGTCGTACAAGCCGCTGGTGGACAACTGGGGCGGCGAATTGTTCGGTGATTTCGAATGGACCGACCGGGGTGACGGCTCTGCCCCCACGTGGTCCGCGCGGCTGTGGGGAGACCGCAAGCGCTTCAAGCGACTGTCCGCGACCCTGCCCGCGCAATTGGCCGAATCGATACCGGGTTTCACTGCGCAGCAGACGGTTTCGGTGCTCGCCGAGGCGTTGCAGGTGGCCGCGAGCCGCAAGGGAGTCGGACGCGGCGGCGGCCTGGGTCTCGAATCAGGGGAAGGACGTCTGCGGGTGCGGGTGGGCGACGGTGCCGCGTTCCTCATGGGAACGCCCGGCGTTTACACGCGGACGATCGACCCGGACGGCCCGCCGGATTCCATCGGCAGCAGGCCGCATGAGGTCTCGCCCGACAAGCCGTCCGACGTAGGCGAGGACCGCATCGGGTCCACGCCGTTCGGCGACCCCGGCGGCATCCCGCCGATCGAACGGATCGAGCGGCTGCGGGGACGTCCCGGAGTGCGGATGGATCTGCTGACGTTCAGCGATGAGCATCGGTATCAGGCCGTCCGCGAGACATACACCTATGTCGAACACGCGGTAGCGGAGTGGGCGACCGCCTTGCTCGCCCGGGCCATGGGAGCGCCGGTCGGAGAGGTGCGGATGGAGCCGCCGGAATATCACGTCCTCTATCGGGACCGTGCGCCCGTTCGATGGGGCCAGGGCGACCCTCAGGTCGCCGACAGGCTGGGGATATTCCACGCCGTCACCGGACAGACGAGCCCGTTCTCGGAGGTCTTCGTGCGCCGCGACGGTCGGCGCGCGGTGTGGCTGGACCACCACGTCCCCCGGCAGACCGTCGTGGACATCGGCTGGAACGTGAACGCGCTCGGGGATTTGTTGTGGAGTTTGCCTTTTCCCGATCGGCTCGTGTCGAGAATGCTCGAGATTCAGGAAACGGCGATGTACGAGCTGCGCAATGTAGCAGCGCACGCCGAGCATCCGCTGCTCGCCGCCGGGCTGGATGACCGAACGCAGGCCAAGAGGCGGTTGGTGGAGACGTTCAAGCTGAACCACCCCTACGTGGAGGTGACCGGGTTCGACAGCCGCTACGCATCGAAAGAGGCCGTCGAGGAAATTCTTCGAAGACTGGGCCAGCTGCTCGACAAGTACCGATACACCCCGGGCTTCCAACGACTCATGACGAATATCCGTGCGCTGCGGACCGATATCCTCTTGGGGGCACGGGCGGAGACGAGTTCTCGAAACGACGGGGACGCGGACGCGGGCGAAGGCGCGGTGTTGTTGTTCAACCTCCAATACGCCATCGACCGAAGGATCGCTTCGGGGAGCAGCCTGATCGAGGAGTCGCACGGTGTGCACCCGAGTTCCGGGCAGCCGTACGCGGATGATGTCCTCCACGAATTCGTGCACGCGATCGACTTCGCGAGCCACCTCGAACTCAGCGGGAATCTGCCTGCCGTGTTGCGTGACGCCCACACGAAGCTGAAACAGAACGGCCTGATCGAAAGTTATGAGGAATGGCTGCGTCGCCTGCCGCTCGGTGCCTACGCCTCGCCTTCCATGAGTCCAGAGTCGGCAGCCGAGGCGCTCGCCGTCGGATTCTCCGCCGCAGAGATCAAGGGCACCTACGTCGGCACCCCCCAATGGGTGATCCACGAGTACGTCACCAATCTCCAACCACCGGAAATCAACTGGAATACCCGCATCGGCGCCGAGGTCGACTACTCCGACCCCACCGACCTCATCGGCAGCAGGCCCGCGGACAGTGTCGGCAGCCGCGCCGAGCACCCGGAATTCCACTGGCTGGCGGCACGGCTGGGCACACTCGCACGGTTTTTCACCCTCGCCGGCTGTCCCGAACTCCGCGGCTACACCGGCAAGCTGACCACCGACCTGCTACCGCTCTCTCAGCGTCTCGACGAACTCGCCGACGAAATCCGGGGGCAGGGCTTCGGCGACTGGTACGAGCGGATCAGGGACCAGCTGACCGGCTGGCTGGCGGAGAACGCGCCGGTCCTGCACCACCGGAATTCCTACGCCGCCGCCGACGGCATAGATCGGCAGGGCGCGCGCGTCGGTGTGACCGGCGAGGTCAGCGCGGTCGGCACGCTGCGCATCGTGATGAAGACCGCCGAGGGCACGCCGCGCGGCGCGGTCATGTTCGGTGATTTGTGGGGCGAGGTCGGCGATGTCGTGCACGGCATCGAAGGCACCTGGGCGAGTGCCGGCCGGGGACTCGCGGACAACCTCGACACCTTCAACGCCGGTCTCCGGAGCGGGCTCACGCCCGAGGACGCCGCCCGCGCCACGTTCACCGGAAAGATGGCGGCCCGCAGAGGATTCACCGAGGTCCTCGTCGGCCACTTGATCGGCGACAGCGGAGACTATGTGCTGGCTCAGGTGACATTCGTCCGGCCGGCCCGGCTGTGGGAGGCCCGGTGCCGCGCCCTCGCCCACGTGGCCGGGGTCCGATTCCCGGAACTGCTCGACCGGGTGGGCTGGTCCGCGGAACTCGCCCGCCTGCGCGCCGCGCATCCGGCCGGCGAGCACGGGGACCTCGAGACACTGAGCGCGCAGGTCGCGCGGCTGACGGACTGGGTCGCGCGGTGGTGGGCCGACCAGGACGCACACGACCACCCAGGCGTCGCCGCGGCCGTCGCGGAGGTGCTGCGGCGCAATCCCGGCGCGCGGCAGCTCACGGCGCATACCGTCCTGCTGCCGGGAAACTCCGTCGTGGTCGTCGCCGACGAGGGCCGTCATGACGACGCGCTGACCGACATGTTGCTCCGCCACCTCGATGTGCGCGCCGCGCTCCGCTCCACGGGATACACCGTTCGGCGAGTGAAACCCGTTGTCGATCGCGGTGATTCGGGCAGCTCGGTGAGGGTCGTGGAGCTGGGCGTCGCTCGTGTCGACGCGGTGCGGCGCGGGTCCGACGATCCCGCCGCGGCTCGCCGCCGTCGCCTGCTCGAACAGGCTCGTAGCCAGCTGCATCCGCTGCTCGCCGGGGACACCGGCTTCGGCGTCATGGCCGAGCACTTTCGCCGGCTGGACTGGCCGGAACGCGCGGAGCTGGTACGGGACCGGTACGACCTGACCTCGCGGCTGGCGGGAGTGCCGTCGCGGTGGCGGAACCGTGCCGGCCGCGCCCGGCTCGCCGCCGAACTGGAGCGGTTGCCCGGCGCGCGGCGATCGGCGAATCTCGAGACCCTCGCCGCCGCGGTGGCGCGTGCCGAGCAGCGCGCCGCCACGATGCCGGGCCGGCCGGACGTGTACCTGTGGGCCTTTGACGCGGAGACCGGGTACGCGGTACTGACCTTCGGCGACCCGGAATTGGTGACGCGCGGTGACGACATCGACGTGCACGTGGTCGACGACTTCGCCCGGCTCGGCACCGAAGTGGACCGGGTCGCCGACGCATTCTCCGGACACTCCCGGACCGGCGCCGACCACGACCGGGCCGCGGTGCTGATCGTCGGGCACGGAACGCCGGGTGTGACCGCGCCGCCGGACGCCCCGGGAATTCCGGCCGGGCTCGCCGATATGAGCGCCACACGAGACTTCTATCAGCGCGCGGCGGCCCGGGCCGGGATGGATCGGAGCGGGCTCGTCCGGCTGCTGGAGGGCGCCCGCCGGGACGTCGCGTCGGAGATGTTGCGACTGGTGGACCTCGTGCTGCCGGGCCATCCGGTGCGGTTCGTCGCCGGGGCCTCGATCGAAGAGTTCTCCGCCGGAATGCCCGCCGCCGAGTTCGCTGCCCGCGCCGGGGCCGACTGGTCGGTGGTGTTCGACAGTCCCGACCAGGTCGCGCCGCATTTGGCCGTTCGGCCGGGCGCAGTCGCGGTGCTGGCCGTGCGGAACCCGCACCCCGCCGACGGCAACGGCAACGATCTTGTGATGGTCCGCAATGTCGGCGACGGCCGCCTCGTGCAGATCGAACCGGACGACGCCAACGCCGGCCGCGTCGAGGCGGGTGCGGCGGCCGCGGCGATGCTCACCCGAGATTGGCCGCCGTTCGACCCTGCGGCGTGGTCGGGTAGGTGGGACAAGGGATTCGGAATCGTCCTGGACGCCGACGGACCCGATCGCCCGCTGCTCGGCGGCGAATCGGCCGGGGTGCGCGGGGAGGATTATCCCGACGGCCTGATCGGTGCGCGGCCGTCGAACGGGGAGTCGGAAGGGACCAGGCGGCAGATCGAGCACACCCACTCCTGGTGGACCGACCTGCCCGACGATGTGCTGCCGCCGAATCAGGAGGTAGCCGATTTCGCCGCGCGGCACGGATATACGTGGTCGCAGGCGACGATGGTATGGGATTATCGCGATGAGCTGGGCACGCTTCCCGGCATTCCGACGGCGGCCCGCCGACAGGCGAACGAGTGGGCGGCGCAGTCGGCGACGAGTCCCGATGCACGTCTCATCGCGGCGCTGCCGGGCATCCCCGAGTCCGGCGTCCCGGCTCCCGCACAAACGTTACGGCACGCCGAATTCGCCGCCGGCGAATACGAATTCGTCCTCGGTGAGGATCCCGAGTGGGCGGACAAGGTCGTATATCTCGCACTCGACCGTGCCGCCGACCCCGCCGCCGAGTATTTCGTCACCGCCGCCGAGCTGGCTCGGCGCATCCGGCAGCTCACCCCGGACCTGCGCGTCTCCGTCGTGGCCTGGCGGCGCGGGCCCGAGGGCGATGACGCGGAGTCGCAACGCACGCGCGGACTGCTGCTCCGCCGACAGATCCTGGCGGACAACCACTATCGACGCCTGGTGAACCCGACGCCGGCCGACGTCACGGTGGCGGCGGCGGGCACCGGCTGTCTCGCCGCGACCGCCACCGGCTTGTCTCCCGCGGACGGGGTGCACGCGGTGGTGCTGGCCGACCCGCGCCCCGGCGCCGGCTCCCTCGCAGCGTCGAATGCCGGTGCGCCGGTGCGTATTCTGTCGTCCGAGCCGACCGGCGAATGGCTCTCCGCCGGTGCGGCGGCCGCCTTGTTCCGCGCCGCGTCGCCGGGTGAGTCGAGTGCGCAGGCGCGCGAACGAGGTAGGGCCAACAGCGCCGTCGCCAGCGAATTCGTTCACCCGGACGGGGATTCGGCCGACTGGGCGCAGCTGCCCGAGCTGCTCGGCGATGTCGACGGCATGCCCGCGAATGTGCGTTCCGGCATCAACGACGCGAAGATCTCGCGTGTCATGAGGTCGGAGGGGCCGGACTCGGTCGCGACCCTGGTCGCGGATGCGGTGACGATGTCTCGGACGTGGGCCGACGAACACGACATCGTGTTGCCGCACACCTACTCCGCCGCCATATCCGACCCGGACCGCGCCGACGTGACACTGTCCTTCGGTGACCTCGGCACGCAGCTGCCGCTGTCCGAGGACCTCGCCGACCTGTTGCCATCCGGGAGGCCGGCACGGAAGGTGCTGACCTTCGTGTTCGACGTGACCGACGACCCGGCCACGCTCGCCGCCCAGGCGGTGGCCGCCGCCGCCCGATTCGCCTGGGCGCGGCACAGATACGGCGATCACCAGGTCGCGATGCTGGCTCACCTGCGATTCCGCCGCTCCGGCGCCGACGACACGGAGTCGTCCGAAGAGCTGGCGCGCCGACTCGTCCGAGGGCTGGATGCCCTGCAAGGGGCGCGGAAGCGGCCGGCCACGCTGTGGGTCGAGGGGAGCGGACAGACCGGTCCGATCGTCGCAGAGATGATCCGTGCCGACGCGGACGAGCCGGCCGGGGAGGCCGTGGTCGCGGCGGCGCACGACGACTCCGGCGTTTCCGACGACCCCGGCGCGCGCATGGCGGAGGTGCTGCCCGAACTGTGGCAGTGGGAACTCCGGTACCGCGAGGCGGCCGAACGACTCGATCGGGAACTCGCGGGAGACAGCGTCGCCGCCCGGCGGGACGCGCTCCGGCAGCGCCGCGACCACGCGAGCGACCTGGCGCGCGGAATCGCCGCGGCGGTGACCCGATACGTCGAGGCGCAGCAGTTGCACGAAGCCGCGAAATCGCGCACGCCGGCCGAATCGCTCTCCGGCGCAACCGGCCCGGCCGATCTCACGCGGCACAACGCGCGCGTCACCGAATTGATCCGGGCGAGCCGACAGCACCACAACCTGGCCTACAGGCTCCTGGTGCTGCACCAGGCGCACACCGACTTGGCAGCGCTGGAATCCTTCCACGACCACCGCCTGCCCACCGATCCACAACTCTCGCTTGATTGTTCGGACCCCGAGATCCACGCGATGGCCGCCGCCCCGGATCCGGTACACGACGATCGGACGCGGCCGGAGCCGGAACGCCTCGACCGGGCGTTCGGCGAACCGGATACCTCGGGACTGTTCCCGCTCCCGTTCGGCCTCGCCGAAGACCCGGCGCACGGCCACCCTGACCGCATGCGGTGGCTGCGCATGCGGCAGTTGCTCACCGATCTCCGCGTCGGTGAGTACGGCTTGTCCGAAGACGCCCTGTTCGCTCACGTCGAGGCCCACCACACTGCCCTCCGGCAGCTCCGAGCCGTTCTCCGTGACCATTTCGGCTACCCCGCGGCACCCGGCGGTCCCGAAGACCTGATCGGCAGCCGCCCGACGGAGGACCACGAACTCTCGTGGCGTGCGGAGATGCTGCTGGCCGCCGGCGCGCTGGGCGTCGACCCCGGGTTCGCGGCGCCGGATACCGGCGGACGGCGTCAGCTGGAGCAGCTTCGAGACGGTGAGCTGCTCGAGTTCAGCCGCGAGCGGCGAGCGGCGGGCGATCCTCGGCTGGCCGGTGATCCCGATGCGGTCCTGACCGCCGAGGAGATGGAAACTACGCTCGCGCACTTGGATTCGGATCCGCTCGCCACCGGGCAGCAACATGCCGTCGGCCGCCGCTGGCGGAACGCGCACCGATTGCTCACCGCGACAGACGAACTCGACCGGCCGACGGGGATCGCACCGCCGGATGAGGGCGTCCTGGATCGGTTGGCGACGGCGATCGAGCTGTGGCGCACGGCCACCGGCGCAGAGTCCTACCGGGAAGCCAACAGCCCCGCCTACTACCCGGAGTACGTCGCAACCTCATTGGGTGAGGTGGACGCGAACACCTGCCGCGCGGTGCTGCACCGCTACGACGAGGTCGACAGAGCGTTGCAGGCCCTCGGGCACGCGTGGAACGAGCGGCGGGACGGGAGCGGGTCGGCCGCCGTCCTCGACGCTTTCACCGGAGGCGTGTGGCAGCACGTCTTCACCGAACTCGAACCGGCGACCCTGCACACGCTGCCGGCGGCGATCGATACGGTCGCCACCGCGGTGCGCCCGTTCGTCTACGGCCTCGACGAGCTGCCGATGGCGATGCTGCGCGCGTACGCCCTGCTGGATCTCGAGCGCCGCTTCCTGTACAAGCTGGTACCGAGCCTGCGTGCCAGAGCCGACCGTCCCGACGACAGTCCGGCGTCGACCGACCACATCGGCGGCACACCGTCCTCGGACGACCACGGCAGCATCGGCGCACGGCCGTGGCCCGAGCGCGTCGCGGCGGGCTGGCATCCGAGCGATGATCGGGGCACCGAACCGCGGGGTCGGGGTGGCGCCCCCGACGTCGGCTGGCTCACCTTCGTATTGGGCCCTCTCGCAAGGCATTTCGATGTCTCTGGGGATCGTGCCGCACTCGCCGACCGGGCCGAGGACACCCTCGCGACCGACTTGTTGCCGCTGTGGCACCACCTCGGCGCGCTCGCCGCCGAATTCGAGAACCGGGGCCTGGGGCAGTGGTACGAGCGGACCATGCTGGACCTGACCGGCCGGATTGTCTCGACGCCGGTCGGGCGGTACCGGAATCTGTACGCGGCCGCACCGGGCGACATGGACGACAGGTATTACCCCGTCGGCGCCCGCGGGGAGGTCGATCTGTCCGGAAAGCTGCTCAGTGTCTTCATGACCGGGCCGGGCACGCCGTCCGGCGGCGCGATGTTCGAGGACGTGTGGCGCGAACTCGGCGACATCGTGCACGGAATCACGGACTATTGGGCCCGGGAACGCTTCGGGCTCACCGACAATCTCGACTCGTTCAACGCCGCCGTGCGCAGCGGACTGTCGCCCGAGGACGCGGCGCGCACCGCGACCTTCACCGGCAAGATGGCGCACCGGCGCGGGTTCACCGAGGTCGTCATCGACGTCCTCGAGGGCGAACCCGGCAACTACGACAGAGTCGAGCTGACCTACGTCCGGCCCAGCCGACTGCGCGAAGTGCGCTGCCACACCCTGGGCCACCAGGCCGGAGTCCGGCACCCCGAACTGCTGAACCGGGCGGGTTGGACCGCCGAGATCGCCCGCCTGCGCGAGCACGCCGCCCGGGAACTGCGCTCCAAACGCCGGGTGGCGGCCGGCGCGGGGCTCGGCGCCGAGGCCTGGGCGAGTGCCGCGGCCGCGACGGAGGCGAGGATCGGCATCATCGAGCGGCTCGCCGAGGAGACCGCGCGCTGGTGGGCCGAACAGGACGCCCGCGACCACGCCGCTGTCGCCACGGTCGCCGCCGACCTGCTGCGCCGCCGGCCCGGCACCGTGCGCGTGGCGCCCGGCGTCGTCCTGCTCCCCGGCCACACCGTCGCGGTGATCGCGGAAGAAGGCCACCACGACGACGCCCTCACCGACATGCTCCTCCGTAATCCGGCCCTGCGCGCCGGTCTCCGGTCCGCGGGCTACGACGTACTCAGGTTGAAACCGGTTGTACAGCAAGACAACTGGGGGAACACCCACGTGTGGGCGGAAGAACTGGGCACGACCCGGGCCGGGAACGGCTCGGTGGGACTCATCGGCGAGCGCGGGCGGCCGACGCCGTGGAACAGGCGGCAGGCGGGGTCCGAGTCGCGGCCGGTGTCCAGGGAAAGCGAGAACGGGGAGGGACACATCGGGAGTCGGCCGACGCCGTGGTCGGCCGCCGGGAACGACGAGGCCATCGGTGCCCGGCCGCATGATGCGACGGATAGTTCTGGCGGGGAGGCGGTTCCGCACCCGCATGGGTACGACCGTGGCGAGGATTGGTTGGGTGCGCTGCGTGTCGCGCTTCCCCATCTGCACGAAGAGATAGACGCGATCCTCGAATCCCCTGCGGGGGCCTCGAACGCGATCGGCGAGTTGCGTGCCCTGATGCGGCGAGAGCCGGCGGTGCGGCGGCTGTACGCGGCACTGGCGCAACACTTCTTTCCCGCGCTCGCGACCGTGCGCGGGCCGGTCGTCGGCGCGGGGCTGCGGTTCTTCCGGGAGCAGGCCGGCCTCCGGCCGGGCGAGTTCGCCCATCGGCTCGGCGTGCTGGAAGTGACTGTCGCCCACCGGGAATCGTCGGAACGGCTGCCTCCCGCCACCACGGCGTGGCAGGCGCATCTGCGGGCGCTGGCGGCCGGAACCGGTCCCGTCGACGACAGCGTGGAGATCGGCGCCTGCCTCGGGGTGCTGCGGGCGCGCGTGGGCCTGCCGGTGCGGTACGTCGCCGAGAAGCTCGGCGTTTCCGCGGAGGACGTCGCGGATATCGAGGCGGGCCGCCGGCGGCCGGAGCGAGCCGACGCGGAGGCGTACCTGCGCGCCCTGACGCCCGGCAAGCCGCGTTTCCCCGAGGGCTACCGGCATACCGGCGAATTCCTCAGGTTCCTGCGCAACGACGCGGGTGTGTCGCTCGCCGAGGCCGCCCGGCGCGCGGGCATGTCGAAAGCCATGGTGGTCAATCGCGAGTCGGGACGGGTGCCTCTCACACCGGAGTTCGTGGAGCTGTACCTGCGGGAGTACGGGCAGGGTGCGGTGTCGTCGGCCGAGATCGCGGAATTGTCCGGCGCCCCGACGCCTGCCCCGCCGCCTCGCACGGGGGTGGCGCCGCTCGAGTGGATTTTCCCGAGCGTTGCCGGCACCAGCTCGCTGGGGGAGTACATGGCGGTGTTCCAGCGGGAGAACGGGCTCACGACCGGGGTCACGAACGACCTGTTCGGGTATCACCGCGTCCGGCAGGACGAGTCACGAGCCGTCCGCGAGGTGACGGCGCTGCGTGCCTACGATCGCTTCCTGTTCCAGGCCGGCCCTTGGAACAGTTTCGCCGAAGCGTGGGGATACACCTACCGGATGGACCCGGAGGGCGAGCACTCGCCGTAGACCTCGCCGAGTCCACGGCCCCGCGGAATCACCGCGGGGCCGTGCTCGCCTCGCGTCAGTGCACGCTGCGCGGCTGCGGTCGGTCGGCCAGCGGGCCCTGGGAAGATCCCGAGGCGGGCTGCGATTGCTGGTTCTGCGCAGAGTCCGGCACGGATTGTGACTGGTCGCTCTGGCTGGAGTTCTGGGAGGACTGTGATTGGTCGCTCTGTACGGAGTTCGGGGCGGACTGTGACTGCCCGCTCTGGCCGGAGCTCTGGGAGGACTGGGACTGGTCGCTCTGCACGGAGCTCGGGGAGGACTGTGATTGGTCGCTCTGCACGGAGCTCGGGGAGGATTGCGATTGGTCGCTCTGCACGGAATTCGGGGCGGATTGCGACTGCCCGTTCTGGCTGGAGTTCTGGGAGGACTGTGATTGGTCGCTCTGTACGGAGTTCGGTGAGGACTGCGACTGCCCACTCCGCCCGACAGCGTCGGCGCCGCCTTCCGGTTCGTCGCTGCCGTCGTCCTGCACCTGGACCAGCGGGATCGCTGCCGGCGCGGCCATGGCGGGCGCTGCGACCGCCAGCCCGGCGGGAACAGCGAGTGCGGCCAATGACGCGGCCGCGGCAATGCGGATCTTCATGTGTAACCCCTTCTGTCGATGGGAAGTGGTACCCGTTCAGATCGAGCAGACCGGACTCTAAAGGCGCAGGCGGGCAGCGGTGGGAGGCTCGGTCACCTCGGCGATTGACCGTTATGTCCGGCTCGCGGCCTCGACGGACCCGGCGTCATCCGCAGGTATGACGCCCCGGTGACCGCACCCGTCCCGGCCTTCGCCGGTCGAGCCGTGCTCCTAACGCACTGCGGCCGTCGCCCTAGCGCAGTTCTTCGATCACCTTCGCCAGAGCCATCATTCGCGGCTCGGCGACGGAGTAGTGGGTGACTCCGTAGGCGTCGCGGTAGTGCCGCAGCGTGTCGGCGATCTCTCGCGCGGATCCGTGCAGGAAGCCGGGCAGATAGCGCAGCTGATCGTCGGACAGGGTCCGGTTGAACATGCGGGCCAACGACAGATCGGGCTCGTCGTAACCCTGCACATCCACCCCCTGCACGGTGAGCCCCAGCTCCAGCCCGGCGAAGCGCTCTCCGGCGGCGGTGCGGACGAACTCGACGCGGCGGGCGAGCGCGGCGGTACCGGCGTCCTCGGAATCGATGTCGTCGCCGACGGGCACCCCGGCGAGCGCCACGGTGTCGGCGTGTTCGGCCGCCACCCGCACCAGGCGGTCCCCGCGCCCGGCGACCAGCACCGGAATCGCGCGGCGCACCGGCGGCTGATGGTCGTTCGCGAACAGACCACGGATCTCGCCGATGGTCTCACGCAGGTTGTCGATCCGCTGCCGCCCGCCCGGGAAGGGCAGCCCGGCCACCTCGAACTCGGGTTTCGCGAAATCCGGCCCCGCGCCGATCCCGAAATCCAACCGCCCGTCGGTGAGCTGGTCCACGGTGGCGACGTCGCGGGCCAGCAGTGCCGGCCGGTAGAACCCGGCGTTGAGCACCATGGTGCCGACCCGCACCCGCGTGGTCGCCTCGGCCATGGCGACCAGCGTCGGGAACGGCGAGGTCATTCCCAGATGGTCGGGCACCTGAACTACGTCGTAGCCCAGATCCTCTGCGCGCTGTGCCTTTTCCCGCCACTCGCCCCGCGAACCGGCGGCGGAGAACCCGACGGCGAACCGAAAAGGACGCGATGTCATGTCGTTTCGATCATGCTCCACCCTCGCACGGTAGCCGATCCGCAGCCCGCGGCGTCCGCCGAAGGTCGTCACCCATGGCCGTTCGTTCTCGGCTGTCGGGAGGCGAATCTCACAGTGGCCCCTCGAAGGAGGGTGAGATCACATGCGGGCCAAAGGGAACGGGGCCGCGTTTCTGTTACGGTGATTAACCGGAGAGACGCTCCGTTTCAACTGGTGGAGGATCCCTGACCCATGGCGCGTGTGAAGTCTCGCCCGCACTACAACGTCGTCTTCGCGGTACTGCTGCTCGGGATCTCCGCGTACGCGCTGCTGCAGTCGATGGTCGTGCCGGTGCTCTCGGTGCTGATTCCCGCCCTGCACACCACGCAGAGCACGGCGACCTGGCTGATGACCGGCTACCTGCTGTCGGCCTCGGTCGCGACGCCGATTCTCGGACGGATCGGCGACAAGGTCGGCAAGGAGCGGATGCTCGTCGTCACGCTGGTCGCGCTGACGATCGGTTCGCTGATCGCCGCGCTGACCGATTCCATCGGCGTGATGATCGTCGCGCGGGTGATCCAGGGCCTCGGCGGCGGCGTGATTCCCTTGGCGTTCGGCATCATTCGTGACGAGTTCCCCGCGCGCAAGCTGCACGGCGCGGTCGGTATCGCCTCGTCGCTGATCGCCGTCGGGTCCGGGGTGGGCCTGGTGCTGGCCGGGCCGATCGTCGACCATCTGGACTACCACTGGTTGTTCTGGGTGCCGATGATCATCACCGCGGTGGCCGCCGTGGCGGCGGTGCTGTTCGTGCCCGAATCGCCGGTGCGCAGTCCGGGCCGGATCAATTGGGGTGCCGCGCTGCTGCTTTCGGCCTGGCTGGTGGCCCTGCTGCTGGCGGTCAGCAAGGGACCGGCGTGGGGCTGGGGCTCGGGCCTGACCCTCGGCCTGTTCGCGCTGGCGGTGGTGACGGCGGCCGCGTGGATCGTCGTCGAACTGAAATCGCGGACGCCGCTGATCGATATGCGGACCATGCGCATCCCGGCGGTGTGGACCACCAACCTGGTGGCCGTGCTGACCGGTGCGGGCATGTACGCGATGATGACCTTCCTGCCCCAGCTGCTCCAGACGCCGAAATCCGTTGCGGGGTACGGCCTGAGCGCGAGCATCACCCAATCGGGCCTCTACATGCTGCCGCTGTCGGCGGCCATGTTCGTCATCGGCCTCACCATCGGCCCGCTCTCGGCGCGGATCAGTCCGAAGTTCATCGTGCTGATCGGCAGTCTCATCACCGTCCCGGCGTTCGTGATGCTGGCGATCGGCCACGATCACAGCTGGGAGATCTACGCGGCCGGTGCCTTGATCGGCGTCGGTATCGGACTGGCGTTCTCTTCGATGCCCGCCATCATCGTCGCGGCGGTGCCGCCCGCTCAGACCGGCGCGGCCACCGGCATGAACGCCAATGTGCGCACCGTCGGCGGCGCGATCGGAAGCGCGATCTCCTCGGTGATCCTGACCTCGGGCGCGCAGACCGCGCACGGACTGCCCGCCGATTCGGGCTATTCCAATGTCTTCTGGTTCCTGGCCGGTGTGTCGGTGCTGGCGGCGGGCGCCGCGGTGATCGTGCCGTCGGTCCGGGCGCACGAACCGCACAGCGCGCAGGTGAGCGGCGCGGAACCGCGCTCGGCGGTGGCCGATCGGATTCCGGACGAGACGTTGCTCGCGGCCGCGGGATCGGCCCCGGAACCCGCGGTCTCGGCGGCGGTGGCGTCCGGTCTGGACAGCGAGACCCGGTCCATCGCCGGGCACGTGCGCCGCGAGAACGGCGAGCCGGTGCCGAACGTGGCGCTGACCCTGATAGATCAACGCGGGCACCAGGTTTCGCGGACGACGGGCGGCGCGGACGGCGGCTATCACCTCGAGGTGCCGGAGGCGGGTGACTACGTCCTGATCGGCGCCGCGAACGGACACCGTCCGGTGGCGGTCAATGTCACCGTCGCCGCGCGGCCGCTGCCGGTGGAGCTGACCCTGCCGAGCTCCGGACAGCTGTCGGGCATCGTGCGCCGGGCCGGAGCGGGTGAGCCGGTGGCCGGTGCGGCCGTCACGCTCACCGATACCCGGGGCGAGGTCGTCGGTGCGGCGGTCACCGGCGGGGACGGCGGCTACGTCTGCCGCGGCGTGCCGTCGGGCACGCACACGGTGGTCGTCGTCGCGCCCGGTACGCGGCCGCACGCGGCGACGCTGACCGTGCCCGAGAGCGGTCTGCTGCGCTACGACGCGGAACTGGCCCCGATCGTGACATTGGCCGGTGCGGTGCGAGCCGGGGACCGTACGGTGCCCGACGCGCAGGTGACCGTGCTCGACGCGACCGGCGAGCCGATCGCGACCGCTCGCACCGACGACGAGGGCCGCTACCTGGTCCGCGACCTTCCCGCCGGTGAGTACGCGGTCGTGACTCGCGGTTATCCGTCGGTGGTCAGCAATGTCACGGTGGCCGGGGAGAGCACCCACGATGTCGAGCTGAGCTACGACCAGCAGCAGGCGCCGGTGCGGTAGTCGGCGACGGCGACCGGCACCGCGACAGGTGCCGGTCGCCGTGGGTGTTGACGGGAAGCCCGGGGCGGACGTATCTTTTGACAAAACAACAAAAACTGTCAAGAGGTCAAGAATGACGGTCGACGAGGTCGAGCGCGAACAGACCATCCTCGACGCGGCGGAGGATCTGCTGCTGCGGCTGGGGTACAACAAGCTGACGGTCGGCGATGTCGCCGATGCCACCGGCCTGCACCGAGGGCTGGTGTATCTGCGCTTCAAATCCAAGGACAGCGTGGTCGAGGCGGTGGTCCGGCGTGAACTGGACCGGTACGCGCAACGCTGGAGCGAGCACCTGCGGTCGGATCCGCAGGGCGGCAGCGTGGCCAGCGTGTATCGGGCCATGGCCGGGGCATTGGCGCAGCTGCCGCTGGCGGCGGCGATCGTCGCCCGCGACGAGCCCACCTTCGGCAAATATCTCCGCAAACCCGGCAGCTTCTTCGACCGCGCCGAAAGCCTCGGCACGAGCGAGTTCCTGTCGGACATGCAGGCGGCCGGGGTGGTCCGGCCCGAGGTGGACGTGCACGCCGCGGGCTACATCCTCGATGCCCTGACACCGGCGCTGCGGCAGACATTTTCGACGCAGCGCGCACAGGCGGCTGCCTCGGACGTGCCCACCACCGGCGCCATGGTCGACGTACTCGCCGAGTGGCTCGAGCTGGGCCTCACCCCGCCCGCCGCCGCCGACCTCGAGGCCGGCCGCACCGTTCTGCTGGAAGGGCTTTCGCGGGCCCGCCGCAACCTGTCCGCCTGAATCCGGCGTAGAGAATCGAGAAGCATATGAACAGCTCTGTCCCGCAGGATGATTCGTACACGCTGCCGCTCGCGGACCCCGCCGCGACCCTCGACCGGGCCGGTGGCAAGGGCAGTTCCCTCGCCCGGATGGCCGCCGCGCGGCTGCCGGTGCCGCCCGGTTTCCACGTCACCACTACGGCCTACCGGCGATTCGTCGCCGCGGCGGGTCTGCACGACCGGATCCTCGCGGTGGCCGCGCGGGTGGCCGCGGACCAGCCCGAAACCTGGGCGGAGGCGGCGGCCGAGATCGCCGAACTGATTGCCGCGCAAGAGATTCCGGACGATGTCGCCGAGGAGATCGACGCCGCCTACAAGCACCTGGGCGAGGTGGCCGTGGCGGTGCGCTCCTCCGCCACCGCCGAGGACCTGCCCGAGATGTCGTTCGCGGGGCAGCAGGAGACCTACCTCAACATCCGTGGCGCCGACGCGGTGCTGGCCGCGGTCCGGCGCTGCTGGGCCTCGCTGTGGACCGACCGGGCCATCGGCTACCGGGCCCGCAACGACATCGATTCCGGCGAGGTCGCCCTCGCCGTCGTGGTGCAGGAACTGGTGCCCGCCGACGCGGCCGGGATCGCGTTCACCGCCGATCCATTGACCGGTGCGCGGGACGAGGTGCTGATCAACGCCGCCTGGGGACTGGGAGAGGCGGTCGTCGGCGGCCAGGTCACGCCCGACACCTTCGTGGTCGCCAAGGCGAGCGGTGCGATCGTGCGCGAGGAGATCGCCGACAAGCAGATCATGACGATCCGCACCCCGGACGGCACCCGCGAGGAGCCGGTGCCCGCGGACCGGCGCGAGCGTCCGGCGCTGCGGCCCGAACAGGCGGCCGAGCTGGCGCGTATCGCGGTCCGGATCGAGACGTTCTACGGGCAGCCTATGGATATCGAGTGGGCGCTGCACGAGCAGCGGCTGTTCGTGGTGCAGGCCCGGCCGATCACGGCGCTGCCCGAGGCGCCCGGCGAGGCGCAGTGGGAATTGCCCGATCCCAAGGGCAAATACACCCGGGGCAGCGTGATGGAACTGCTGCCGGAGCCGCTGTCGCCGCTGTTCGCGACGCTTGCGATACCCGCCTGGGAGCGGGCGACGCTCGCGCACTACCGCGAGATCGCGCTGCCGTACTTCGACCGGCCGCTGGCGGTCATCAACGGCTACGGGTACTACAACGTCAACTACACCCCCGCGCTCTTGGCGCGAATGATGGTGGCGCAGCCGCGATTTCTCGCCCGCACGCTGCCCCGGTACCTGCGCACCGCACCCGAGCGATGGCAGGCGGCGCGGCGGCGGTATCGCGACACTGCCGCGCGCCTGACGGCCCTGGACATTACAGCCGTCCCCGCTGCCCGGCTGCTGGACGGCATCCGCGAGATCGTGGCCGAGGCCGCGGACTACTACCTCGTCATCCAGGGCGGAGCGCTGCCGGCGGCGTACCTGAGCGAGTCGCTGTTCACCAAGGTGTACAACACGATCAAGCGGGCCGATGACCCGCCCGCCACGACCTTCCTGCTGGGTTTCGACAGCAAACCGATCCTGGCGGAGCAAGCGCTGTACGACCTGGCGCAGTGGGTCCGCACCCAGCCCGGACTGGCCGACCGGATCGAGGGCTGGCCCGCCGAGTCGCTCACGCACGCGCCGGACGAAGGCACGGGCGACGCCGCCGAGGCAGAATTCCGCGAGCGCTTCCGGGCGCACCTGGAGACGTACGGCGACATGGTCTACGACCTCGATTTCGCCAAGCCGCTGCCCGCCGACGACCCGGCCGCCCTGATACAGACCCTGCGCTATTTCCTCCGTGACGAGGCCGCCGATCCGGCCGCGCGCCGGTCGGCCGCCGGGCACAGACGCGCGGAGGCGGTCCGCACTCTCGAAGCGAGACGGCCGGGTCCGCGCCACGCGCTGGCGCTGCGCCTGCTGCACTGGGCACAGGCCGCGGCGCCGCTGCGGGAGAACGCGCTCGCCGATGTGGGCGCGGGCTGGCCGGCGGCGCGGCGATTGCTGTCCGAACTCGGCCGCCGATTGACCGCCGCTGGTGCCGTCACGACCGCGGACGACGTGTACTGGCTGGAGGCGGCAGAACTAGAGGCTGCGGTCGCGGCGCTGGATGCGACTGCGGTGCCGCAGGATTCGCGGTCGGCCATCGCCGAGCGCCGAGCCCTCTGGCGACGCCGGCGCACGCAGCGCCCGCCGGTCGCGCTACCGGTCCAGGGCGGCAACCGGATCCTGGGCATCGAATTCACCCGGGACCACGCACCCGAGGGGGATGCCGATTCCGGCGAGACGATCAAGGGCACTCCGGGCAGTCCGGGCAAAGTCACCGCTCCGGCGCGGATCATCCACGGCCCGAGCGAGTTCGACCGAATGCGACCGGGTGACGTGCTCGTCGCGCCCATGACCACACCGGCCTGGACGCCGCTGTTCGCGCTCGCCTCGGCGATCGTCACCGACGTCGGCGGCGCGCTCAGTCACAGCTCGATCGTCGCCCGCGAGTACCACATTCCCGCCGTGCTCGGCACCGGCACCGCGACCGAACGCCTGCAAACCGGCCGGCTGATCGTCGTCGACGGCGACACCGGCGTGATCACCGTCCCCGAATCATGAATCATCCAGGAGGACATATGCGATCGGCATCCGCGGCCGAACTCGTCCCGTTGGCGGCGGACGATCCCGCACCGGGGCTGGACCCTACGCCCTACGGACAGCACACGGTGCTTCCGGAGGTGCAGGGTAATCACAACCTGGGCATGATCCGCAACGTCACCCGCCCGGCGCTGGCGGTGCACCGGCCCACCGGGGACCGAGCCACCGGCACCGGCGTGATCGTCTGTCCCGGCGGCAGTTTCGTGACCCTCACCGACACGGGCACGGCGATCGCGGAACGCCTTGCCGCCCAGGGCATCACCGCCTTCGTGCTGCGTTACCGGGTGCTGCCCACGCCTGTCGCCGACGAAGACTTCCTCGGTCGGTGGGAGACCGCGCACACCATGGACGACATCCGGCGGCAGTCCCATGTGGCCGTCGAGGACGCCGGGCGGGCGGTCCGCTTCGTCCGGGAGCACGCCGGGCGCTGGGGGATCGAACCCCGGCGCATCGGAATCCTGGGCACCTCCGCCGGGGGATTGCTCGCGCTCGCCGCGGCGACCTCGTACACCGGCGCGGACGACCGCCCGGACTTCGCGGCGCCGATCTACCCGCCCACCTGGCACGAGTACCGGGTCCCCGCCGATGCGCCGCCGCTGTTCCTCTGCTTCGCCGCCGACGATCCGGGTGACGGTGTGCTCGAGGGCAATCTCGCCCTCCACCGTGCCTGGCTGGCCGCCGGGGCGCCCGTGGAGTTGCATGCCTACGAACGCGGCGGGCACGGGTTCGCCGAGCGGGCCATGGGTTTGCCGTGCGACACGTGGATGGACCGATATCTCGACTGGGTGCGTATGCACGGATTCTGATCGGCGGCACCCGGCCGGGTGGTCAATGGCGGCGGCCGGGTGGTTCCATCGCGTGCAGCGCGGCGACCAGGTCGGTGACATCGGCGTGGTCGGGCCGGTAGCCGGGGAAATAGCAGCAGAGGTCGGAGGCGTAGTCGCCGTAGCGTTCTCGCAGTTGCTCCGCGCACTCCTCCGGCGTGCCGACGGCGCCGAGCGCGCGCACCATCGGCTCGGTGATCAAGGCCCGCATCTCGGCGTACCGGCCCTGTTTGGACAGGCCGTTCAGCTCGGGTTGCAGGTCCGCCCAGCCCTCGGCCGCGAGGGTCGAGCGGTACGGCGGCGTCGATCCGTAGAAGGCGATCAGGCGGGCGACACCGTCGACGGCGGCCGTAAGCGCCGCCTCGGTGCGGCCGACCGCCACCATGGCCTGGGCGATCACCTCGAATTCGCCGAGACCGCGATTCGACCGCCGCAGGCCCTCCTTCATCGCGGGCACGGTGTACTCGGTGAAGTGCTCGGTGCTGTTGAACGGCATGACCAAAAGGCCGTCGGCGAATTCGGCGGCCGTGCGGGTCATGATCGGCCCGAGGGCGCCCATGAGCACCGGCGGCGGTCCGAACGGGTTGGGGCCCGGGTCGAACGTGGGCGGCATCAGCGTGTGGGTGAAGAATTCGCCGCGAAAGTCCAATGGGGCCTTGCCCTCCCACGCGGCGAAGATGGCCCGGACGGCCGCCACCGATTCCGCCGTGCGCCGGGCCGGGCGGCCCCACTGGCTGCCGTAGCGCTTCTCGATGTGCACGCGCACCTGTGAACCGAGCCCGAGCCGGAACCGTCCCCGGCTGTACACCTGCAGATCGTAGGCGGCGTGGGCGAGGTGCAGCGGGCTGCGCGGCCCGGCGATCGCCACGTTGGTCATCAGTTCCAGATCGGTCTCGCCCGCGGCGACCACCAGGGGGAAGAAGATGTCGTGCGGCCCTTCGAAGGAGAAGATCCCGTCGGCCCCCGCCGCGGCGATGGCACGGGCGCTGTCGCGCACCTCGGCCGGCGAACCCTCGATCTGAAGATGCACTTTCACACGATGTCCTCACGGTCCGGCAGGCAACTGCCGTAGCAGTATGACGCCGGGCGCTCACGAACGGGGACTGCACGCTCCCGGCTGCGGCAGATCGCCGCAGGGTGTGTCGCCGTGGGAGCGCACGATGTCCTTGCCCGCTCGGTCGGTGAGGTAGCGGAGGAAGGCCGCCGCCAGCGAGTCGTAGGGGAGTTCGCCCTTGCTGTAGGCGTATTCGACGCCCCAGAAGGGGTAGTCGCCGGTGGCGGGGGGGGCGCGGGCCGGGGGGGGGGGGGGGGCGGGCGCCCCGGGCCCCCCCCGCCCCGCGCCCCCCCCCGCGGGCGGGGCGGG
>NZ_JARWOP010000339.1 GCF_029868745.1 Nocardia wallacei
AGGATCTTCTGCTTGCCCGTGTAGAACGGGTGGCACTGGGAGCAGACCTCGACGTTGATGTGGCCCGACTCCTTGGTGCTGCGAGTCTGGAAGGTGTTGCCGCAACCGCAGACCACGGTCGTCGGCACGTACGCGGGGTGGATTCCTGCCTTCATGGGTGTCCTTTCGATGTGGTCGCCGGGTCGCCGTCGTGCATCGAGGGCGTGAACCGGAACCGACTAGGCGGGATGGTCTGCCTTCTACCAGCAGACGCACCAGCGGTCCAGTATGCCAGAACCGCCGGCATGCTCTCAAAACACTCCCCGCCACAGCTTTGTTCCCCGCCACCGAGCGCTTCCCCCTGAAACTGCGGGCACGCATATCCGCAGCTCTCGAGCCACGCTGAAGTCGAGTAGCTCGCTACTCGGGAATGTGAACACCGGTGTTCCTAAAGTTTCTCCAGGTGAGAACCGTGCCAACACTCGAAAGGAATGCAGTGCACCTCCACGCCGCTCGAGGGGCGACGAGATCCAGGTCACCGGCACCCGGGAGAACGCATCCGAGACACCCGAGAGGTCGCGCGCTGCCGGGGGGTACGCGCGCGGCGGAAATGTACGCCGGCGCCGTGTTGGCCGTGCTGTTGCTGACGGCCGGAATCGGCTGGTTCCTGATACCCGGCGACCGGCCCGCGACGGCCGCCGCACCGCCGGCGGGCACGTCGCAACTCGAATTCACCGCGACCGCCGTCTCGACCGGCGGCGTCACCTCCGCCACGGCGCTGATCCTGGCGGTGCTGATCGTCGGCGCCGCACTGATCGGCGCGCTCTGCTACGCCCCGAAAATGCCGCGGGGGGGGGCGCCGCCAACCGCCGCCCCCCCACCAAAAGACCCCCCGCGACGACCGGGGGGGGGGGGTTTGTGTGGGGCTGGCGCGCCCTCGTCGGCAATGGCCTTCGCGCCCGCGGACCCCATCGGCCCCGGCGGCGCCGACAACTCGGTCGTCAACCGCTGCACCTCCCGCGACATCCGGCTGCGGGACAC
>NZ_JARWOP010000340.1 GCF_029868745.1 Nocardia wallacei
CGGCACCCCCATCTCAGTAGAACGCACCAACGGCAGCCATATCCCAGACCACCCCACCCACTGGGCAATGTGATTAACCCGAACCCCCCACCGGCGGGCCCGGCCCACCCCGGGGGCCCGTCCCCCCCCCCCCCCCCGCGGCCCGCGGGGGGGGGCCCCCCGGGCCCCCCCCCGGGGGGCCCGGGGGGGGGGGCCGCCCGCCGGTACCGGCCCGAACGGCGCGGGGCCGTCGGGGCCTTCCGGGCCGGAAGGCGGTCCGACGGGGACCGACAACGGCCGGCAGTCGCCCGCGGTGACCGGAGCCGAGACCGGCGGACCGGGCAGCGTCCCGGCCGCGGCGTCGTCCGGCGGCCCGGGAGCTACGGGTACCGCACCGGCGAGTTCGGTTGTGCCGCCGGTCGGTTCGATCCCGCCGGGTGGTCCCGGCGGCGGACCGGGCGGCGGGCCGGGGGCCGGTCCGTTCGACGACCGGGCGGGCGCGCAGTCCTCCGGCGCGCGGTCCGACGTCCCGCCGATGCCCGTCGCCACGCCGTTCGCGGCGGCCGTGGCGAAGGCCAAGGACGAGGCGGCCGAGCCCGCCTATGTGGTCGGTGACGCGGTGGACGAGGATCTGGTGCTCGCCAAGACACTGCTCGGCGGTGTCCTGGCCGCCGCGGACACCTCGGCCGTCGGCCTGCACTGGTCCGTCGCGGTGTTGCGCGGACCGGCCGGTGCGGGTGTGTTCATCACCTCCAACGAGGGTCGCGGGTGGCTGCCCGCCGGGGTGTTCCTGCCCCAGGAGGTGTCCACGCCCTGGTCGTGGGACGAGGTCCTGTCCGATACGGACGAAGTCGGATCGCCCTGGGAGGGTGTCTCGGACCCGGCCCGCATCCTGGTCGAGTTCGGCCTGGCCTGGGGCCCGAAGGCCGGTGCGCGGCTGAGCGCGCTGGTGTCGTCCGGGCCGTTGGACCCGAGCCTGCGCAACCGGTTCGCCGACGTGCCGATGGAGGGTCTCGTCGGTCCGTCCGACGCCCTCGATCTGCGGGTGTTCACCGTGGACACGGCCGATCGCCTCGGTCTCACCGGTTCGGCGGAGGCGCTGCAGCACGTCGCCTCGGTCCCGGACAACCGCGTCCGCGCCACCTGTCTCGAGTTGGCATCCGAGGCGCATGCGCAGGTCGGTCGCGGGGGGGGGGCGGGCCCCGGGGCCCCCCCCCCGCCGGGGGGGGGGGCGCGCCGCCGCCCCCGCGGGCCCGCCCGCCCCGCCGGGCCCGGCGCCCCGGGGGGGGGCCGGCGCC
>NZ_JARWOP010000341.1 GCF_029868745.1 Nocardia wallacei
CGGTTCCTGGTGCCGCGGTACGTGCAGGACGATCCGTCACTGGCCGGGGTGATCGACGAATCGACCTGCGATCGGATGGTGACGAAGCTGCGTGGCAAGAAGGTCCGCGACGTCATTCCCGAGCGGTTGATCAAGGTGCCCGCGGCGAAGGCCGACGACACCATCCTCGAGGTGGCGGCCACCATGTCGCAGTACCGCAGCCCGTTGGTCGCGGTCATGAAGGACTCCGAACTGATCGGAGTCATCACCGCTTCGCGCCTGCTGGCGGCGACGCTGCGTTCCCGCTGATCCGACTCACGGCGCTTCACGCGGCGGTGCGTCATGATCGCTGCACTGGTGAACGCGGGTGTCATCGCCCGCCTTCCCGGCCTGCGGTCTGCCCTGTCGATGTGCTAGTTCGGGCTCGATCGATCGGAGCCGTCGCCGACGCCGTCGGCACCGGGATGAGTGCGGTTGTACCAGCGCATCATCAGCGCTGCCGCAACGAATACACCGATCACCGCCAGCACGATCAGCTCGGACATGCGGTCACCGTACCGCCGGTTGCGACGTGGCGGTGCCGGATTCACTCGCACAGCCGCACGGCGAGTTCCATTCCGCCGCGGCGAGACTCCAGAACCAACGGACAGCGGCCTGCGGGCGAACTAGCCCGGCAGAGCGCGGATCATCAAGTTACGCACGATGATTCCCGGCGTGGTGGCGGGCACGAGGACAGCTTTCGCCACGCGGACCCCGCGCTGCGCCGAGCGGATCGCCCGCCGCTGGCGGCGCTCGTAGCGATGGGCGGCCGCGCCCGGGTCTTCGGGCGTCCGGGTGAGTTCCTGGGCGAGGGTGTAGGCGCCGGATATCGCGTTGGACGAGCCCTCCCCGAACAGCGACACGCACGAGGCGGCGTCACCGACCAGCGTGATCCGGCCGGTCGACCAGTGCGGCACTCGCACCCGGCTGACCGCATCGCAGTACAGCTCGCCCGCCGCCGAAACCTGATCGAGGACTCCTGCGAAAACCCCTGCGTGCGAGTCGAACTCGGTGGTAACCAGTTGTTTGTGCAGGACGCTGTCGCGCGGGCTGAACCCGGGTATCGCCGGGTGCCGGAACATGAATACCGCTCCCGGCCGTCCCCCGGCGGGATGGAAGCCGACGACTCGGCCGGGCGTGTTGTACATGACCACGTCGGCGCCATCGCCGAGCGGATGCTGCGCGGCGACCGTGGCGACGTACATCCCCAGATGCTCGATGAACGCCTCCTCCGGCCCGAACGCCAACTGCCGCACCACCGAATGCAACCCGTCGGCACCCACGACGAGATCGAATCGGTCGCGTGTGCCGCCGGCGAATTCCACGTCGACCCCCGCCGCGTCCTCGGTGAGGGCGGCGACGGTATCGCCGAAGCGGACCTGCGCGTATTCCTCCGCCGCAGCCGACAGCGCGTCGGCCAGGTCCGCGCGCCAGACCTCGACCTCGCGGTCACCGGCCGAACCACCGAACACCGACAGGCGCACCGACGCCACCGGTGCACCGTGCGCGTCGACGAACACCAGCCGCTCCGCGCGGGTCGCGAGGTCGCGCAGCCGTGGCATGACGCCCATCCGTTCCGCGACGTCGACCGCTCCGCCTCGCACGTCCACCGGGCTGCCGCTCGAGCGCTGCCCGGTCGAGCGTTCGACAACGGTCACCTCGAATCCGTTGCGGCCCAACCAGTACGCCAGCGTCGTGCCCGCGATGCCCGCTCCGCACACCAGCACCGACCTACCCATGGTCGACCCCACTCGCCACCGCCGGGACCGGCCTCACATCGGCGGGCGTACCGGGCGGCAGATTGTCCATGGGATCCACCCGCAGCAGCCGCGCCACCGGCACATCCGTCGAGGAGTGCGCGATGATCGACAACGCGATCGTCACCGCCACCAGATCGAACACCGCCTCACCGGCGGCGATCCCCGATTGCAGCGCCAGCAGCCCGTACACCACCGACGCGAACCCCTTCGGCCCGAACCACGCCGCCGCCGCACGCTCCGGGCCCGAGAGCGGCGTGCGCAGCAGCGACACCAGCATCGCCGCCGGGCGCACCAGCACGATCGCCACCACAGCGAGCACCCATCCCCCGATGCCCAAGTGCGAGAGCCGGTCCGGGGTGATCAACGCCCCGAACACCAGCAGCGCGGCGAACTTCGTCACCTCTGACAGCAAATCCCCGACCGGCTCGAACACCTCGGCCGCCACTCGGTCCATGGTGGCCAGCGTCGACCCGGCCGCGAACGCTGCCAGGTACGGATTCGCCGCCGTCACGTGGCACACCCCGTACAACGACACCGCAATCGCCAAGGGACCCAACGCCTGCAGCCTCGGCTCCGCTGTCAGCACCGGAAGCCGCCACGCCAAGGCCACCACCGCGGGAATCGCGATACCGAGCACCACACCCAGCACCAGCTCCACAGAGATATGGCCCACGCCGGAATGCCGGTGTGCCGCGGTCGCGAGGAAGATCAGCACGAACGGCAGCGCCAGCCCGTCGTTGAGCCCGGACTCGACATTCAGCAGCCGCCGCAACCGCAGCGGCACATCCACCCGCCCGACGATGGCCGAGGCGAACACCGGGTCGGTCGGCGAGAGGATCGCGCCCAGCAGAAACGCTGTCGGCCAATCCAACCCGGCCAGCCAATGCGCCGGCACCGCGATCAACACCATCGTCAACGGCATCGCCAACCCCAGCGCCCGCCCCGACAACCGCCACCCGTCGCGCAACGCGGGCAGATTCGCTCGCTGACCGTCGGTGAACAACACCGTGAACAGCGCGACATCGGCGAGCACGACCACCAGCTCGTCGCCGGGCTCGATGGTGACCAGCCCGAAACCGCCCTGCCCGATCACCGCCCCCGCGAGGAGAAACAGCAACGCCGTCGACAGCACCGTCCGCGCCGCGACACCCGATAACGACACGCTGACAAGCAACACCACCCCGAACGCCAATACCAGCGCCACAGACTCCCACCGTCCCTGATCGAACGCGACTCCCGATCGGGACCACGCTGCCGACCAGACTTCCCGGCGCACCGCCGGTAAAGATGCCGTATAGACCACGTCGACGCAACCCGGCTTCCGCACCAGCGATCGTCTTTCGTAATCAGCCACCGGATCGCTACCCACGGTCACTGTTCGACGTCATCAACAACGATCCGGGACACATCGGCTCGGAGCAGGCAACTCCTGCGATAGCGTCGAGCCGCCCTCTGGCAGTAACCACCTCGACAGGAAGGGGGTCGAGCGCGCATGCGGCCGTTCGCCCGCATGGCGACAGCCGCCGCAGCGGCGGCGATTTCTCGCCGCGACAGGCTGCGGCAGCCAGTCCCACTCCCCCGGTGACACCACCGCCGTGCGTCCCCACCCGACGGTCGGAGCGAGCGCGGACTACACCTTTCCCCTCGCCTGGGCCGGCGACTACACCTTCCGGTGGAGCGCCGCCGACGGCGTCGACCTGAGCGACCCCCCGGCGGCAGTTGTCCGCGGCTTCGCCGAGAGCAGGCAACTGTCGTTGTCCATCGGCACCCGCCTGGCCTACCCCGGCTACGCCGACACCATCGACACCGTCGACTGGCTGCACTACCCCGACGGCGGGTTCTATCCGGTGGGCGCCGGCGAAGGCAACTGGAGCCTGCGCTGGAACGGCACTTTCCTGGCCCGCATCCTCGAAATCCGCCGAACCGCCGACGGATACGTCGCGGCCTACTGTCTCGACGCCACCGACGTCACCGAATCCGACGACGGCGCCAGCACCTTCTATTGGCGGCGCCCCACCGAGTCGACTTCCGGCTCCATCACGTGGCTGGCCATGCGACAGGACACCTCCCGGCCGCATCCACGTCCGCTACCGACCCGGCGCACGATGACGGAACCACCGTTGCGCGCCCCCAACTACGATGTGTTCGACGGCTGGCTCGTCACCGACGTCTGGGGACCGACACCACGGACCACCGACGGCGACACACTCGCCGACACCTGCCGTCGCTGGACCCGCACGAACTCGCACAGCAACCCCCTCGATCCGAACAGCCCGAGTCGGACATCACCTGCCGTACCGTCGATGCCGTCCCCACCGTCACCCGGGATGGCCACCGGCCCCTGTCTGATCCGGGCAGACCGGTCCACCGGCACAGCGGCTGCGACACATCCGTGTCCGGTGCAGAGGGCCGAACGTCCGCAGACATGCACACGACGCGGGCGACACGTGCGCGAATGCGGTTTGCCGGGCCACAGCTGCTGTATGGTCTGCGACCGGAGTGCCGGGAAGCCTGGTCGGCGTGTCGAATCGCTGTGCGAACCAGGAGGATCGATGCCGCCCCTGCTGAAGCCCTGTACTCGTTGTGAAGATCGCCGATGACCCGCCTCGACATGCTGACATCGCATTTCGCGTGCCCGCGCGGCACGTTGGGCGCCGTCGCCGGAGCGGTCATGGCGCACCAGCCGCACTACCGCGTGCGCAGCCGGTGGGTATTGTCCCGGCTTCCGCTCGCACCCACCACACAAGTTCTCGAACTCGGCCACGGCCCCGGCGTCACCCTCGGCGAGGTCTGTACCCGCGTCCCCCGCGGACATGTCACAGGTATCGACCTGTCGCCGGTGATGAGCCGGCAAGCGCACCGACGCACCCGCCGCCATGTCAGCTCCGGGCTTCTGCACCTGCACTGCGGTGATGTCACCCACCCGGACACCCTGCGCGGCACCTACGACCTCATCTACGGCATCAACGTCTGGCAGTACTGGACCGACGGCCGATCCGTCATCACACAACTGACCCAGCATCTACGCCCGGGCGGACAGCTGGCCCTGGCCTACGTGCGCCCGTCCTACTGCTCCCTGACGACCGGACAGGCAGCCACCCGATTACACGACCAGTTCGAGCACAGCCCGCTCGAGCACCTCGAGGTCGACTGGCTACCGTACGGGTCCGTCGCAGTCATGGTCAGCGGCCGTCGCGCACACCGGGTCCACCGAGAACTCGACGACTCCCCCAGCCTGCCGCGGCAGCGAGCCCACGATCAGGCGTGAACCGGCTCCGGTACAGCCGGTTGCGACGCCGCGCCTCGGTAGCGTTCCCACGCTCCGGCCACGACGGCGGTGACGGCGACGTACACGACACCGAGCAGCACGTCGATCACATAATGTTCGCCGCCGTAGACGAGGGTGAACGCCATCGCGGCCGGAAACAGCGCCAGCGGAAGCCGTAGCCACCACCGCACCGCCAGCGGCCACAAGGCCACGGCCACCAGCACGGCGAACGCGGTGTGCAACGAAGGCAGCGCGGCAACGTAATTGCCGTGCTCCTCCAGCCACGCCACGCTGACATCGGGATCCACGACCCCGAGACCGAAACCGGAGATCCGACGGACGGAATCGGGAAGGGCACCCTCGCGCCCGGCAAACCACGGTGGCGCGGCCGGCACCAGAATATAAGTGACCAGCGCCAAGTACGACAGAATGAGGACCCGCCGCATGTACCGCGCCCACAACGGCCGGGAGTACACGTAGAAGATCGCCGCGACCGCCCACGGCACGACGAAATGCGTGGTGTAGACGATCCCGATGACCGGGGTCCACCACGGCTGCCCCGCCGCCGCGAAGTGCTGCTGCAGCCACACCGTCGGCACCGCACCACCGAACAGCCACCGCTCCACCGACACCAACTCCCCCATCCGCACGGGCATCGCGAGGGTGTCGGCGAGGTCGCGGGTGTAGTCGTAGACGAGCAGAGCACCGACCAGGGGAAGCCAATCCACCACCACGCGCAGATGGTGACGCCACGAGCGATCGACGGTGAACGCGACGATCCCGGTCAAAATCCACGCGGCCTCCTGCAGCCGACTTCCAGGAAGCTCACCGATCACGAATGCGGCCACCAAAGCGGCGAGATAGGCGTACCGCACCACATGCCGCAGCAACCGGCGCCACGGACCGTCACCGCCGGGCTCGGACAGCAGGATCCGAGATCGCGCAGTAAACGATCCGGCCATTCACCCAGTCTTTCATGCCCGTTCACCGGATCAGCACCACGCACAAACACGAGCGCACGTAAGTGCCCGGGCCCCGACTGCGGCCAGCCCACAACGCTGGACAATGCCCCGAACGCGACATTCTTCTCCGTCACGGTTGACAGCGCTGAAACCACCAACGTTCCGCGCGGTTCCCGACAGGAATAACCGCTCGACGCCGCGCTCAACCTGCCGTACTTGTAGTATCTGCGAAAGCTCAACCGGTGCGAAACATGGGGTGAAGAGGGCGATTTCATCGAAGCCGGGGTTCACGGCCGAAGGGACAGATGAGGGTCGACCGATCGTGAGCAAGTCCAGAGAAGGCAGCAGATGCCGTAGGAGGGGCACCTCGTTCGTGAAACGCTCACGAACCGTGTCTGCATGTTCGAGGCCGGGGTGGAATGGGTTCGACCTGGTGGCGTAACCGTCCATATGTCGCTCGAATAGCCGTTGCCATGGTCGCGGGGGTTGTCGGTTTCTCACTTGTCGTGTCGGTCTTGATGCTGAACAGCGCAGCGCGGAACCGCGGGCCCTTCCACGACGCAACCCGAACAACGGCGACGATTTACCAAATCAGGAGCCATGGATCAATCCGCTACGCGGATTACCATTTCGACGTGAACGGCAAAAGCTACGTCGGTCAGACCCGAATCACCCACCTGAGCAGCGCCCCAGCTGTCGGCGACCAGCTCACCGTGGTGTACTCGCAGCACAATCCGTACGAATCAGCGTTCGACGAACCCAGAAAAGAGCCGGGAATACGGTGGCAGTTCTCACTAGCCTGGGGTGCCGTGCTCGGGTCGGGTTGCGCATTTCTCGTATGGTGGTTACTCCGCAGACCCGAGCGCAGTTGATGGCCCGGGTTTCGAATCTGCCGCCGGGCAACGTTCCGCGATAGCTGTCCGCCGACCCAGCGCTACCAGCCGCATCGACGAACCCGCCCGCCGCGGGGCGCTGGGCGCCTCGATGGCCGTCTCAACGTTCGCGATGAAGACGAATGGCACCGAGCCGCCAGCGACCCTGATCCCGGCGGTTCTGGGTGAGGACGCGCGGTGAATCGGTGGAGTGGCGCACGTCACCTCATTCGAGTGTCACACGCCCAATACCGACGGTGTCTGGTGGCCGAAAGCCACACCCTCGAGCGAACGGCTCGTCCTATCGAGGACGAACCCGCTCGCCCCCGGACACGCCATCGGAGAAGCTCATGAACCTCGCACTCTGGATCGTTACCGGGCTGCTCACCGCGCTCGCCTTGTTCGGTGGCGCCACCAAGGCGTTCATGCCCAAGAACAAGCTGGACGAACTGGGTACGAAGTCCGGCGGTGGATGGACCGAACGTGCCAGCGCGGGTTTCGTCAGAACCCTCGGGGTCCTCGAGATTCTGGCCGCGGCAGGCTTCACCCTGCCCGCCGCACTCGACATCGCACCGATCATGGTGGCGGTGACCGCAGTCTGCTGGATCCTGTTGATGATCGGCGCGATGGTCACCCACGCCCGCTACGGACAGTACAAATATGTCGCGCTGAATTTCGTCTACCTCGCGCTGGCCACCTTCGTAGCCTGGGGCCGGTTCGGCCCCGAGTCCTTCATCGGCTGACACGAGTAACGCCGGATAAACTGCGGGCGGCATGCGCTGGCACCCTCGACGCCCGCGCCGGCCGGCGTCGAGACGCGAGAGCCCGAAAGAACTGTGAGGAGACATTGTTGAGAACCGGCACGGCTGCCGCGTCCCCTCCCCGGCTCGGCGACTGAACACCATGCGCCGTACTGCTGTGCCGGTCGTGCGGAGGCTGGGCCCGCTGGGCCACCCCGCCCGGCTGACCGTCGCCGGGTTCCTGGTCATGAACATTGTCGGGGCGCTGGTGCTCATGCTGCCGGTCTCCTCCCGCACCGGCGAGTGGACCGGACTGATCACTGCCCTGTTCACTGCCACCTCGGCGGTCTGCGTGACCGGGCTGGTGGTGGTCGATACCGCGACCTACTGGTCGCCGTTCGGTCAAGCAGTGGTGCTCGGGCTGATCCAGATCGGTGGCCTGGGCATCATGACCGCCGCCTCACTGCTGGGACTGTTGGTCGCCCGCCGGATGGGGTTACGTATGCAGCTGATCGCCCAAGCCGAGACGAAGACACTGCGCTTGGGTGAAACCCGGCGCGTGGTGCGCGGAGTCGTGGCGATGAGCCTGGTGATCGAGGTGGTGGTCGCCGGCGTCCTCGCCGCTCGCCGTCTGGCCACGACGACCGAGTCGTTCGGTTCCGCGGTGTATTACGGTGTGTTCCACGCCGTGTCGGCGTACAACAACGCCGGTTTCGCCCTGCACGAGGACAGCCTCGTCCGGCATGCGACCGATCCATGGACGATCGTGCCGATCACCGTCGCGTTCATTCTGGGCGGCATCGGATTCCCGGTGGTGTTCGAGACGATGCGCTCGGCCGTCGCCCGCCGCCGCGGCAGGCGACTGCCGGGGTGGTCGCTGCACACGAAGATCACGGTGCTGACCTATTTCGGGCTGCTGGCGGCCGGCATGGTGCTGGTGACCGCGCTGGAATGGAGCAACCCGGGCACGCTCGGGCCGTTGTCGTTTCCGGGGAAGCTGCTCACCGGAGCTTTCCACGGCGCCACTCCCCGCACGGCCGGTTTCAATTCCGTCGATGTGGGTGCGATGCATCCCACCACGCTGCTGGTCAACGACGCGCTGATGTTCATCGGAGGCGGCAGTGCGGGCACCGCGGGCGGGATCAAGGTGACCACATTCGCGTTGCTGGCGTTCGTGGTGGCCGCGGAGATACGCGGGCAGCCGACCGTCCATGTCATGGGGCGGCGGCTGGCCGCGACCGTTCAGCGGCAGGCGATCACCGTCGCCCTGCTCGGTGTTGCGGTGGTCCTGGTGGCGACCATGATGCTGTTGTGGATGTCGGACCGCCCGCTCGACGCGGTGTTGTTCGAAGTGGTGTCGGCGTTCGGCACCGTCGGCCTGTCCACCGGCATCACCGCGGGCCTGCCTGCCACCGGCCACCTGCTGCTGATCGTCGTGATGTTCATCGGCCGAGTCGGGCCGATCACCCTGGCGTCCGCGCTCGCCCTGCGCGAGCACGAACGGCGCTACGAACTACCGGAGGAGCGACCCATCGTTGGCTAGGACAACCGTCACCAAACCCCCCAAGCATCCCACCACCCGGGTCGTGGTCATCGGGCTGGGCCGCTTCGGCGCCTCACTGGCCCACGAACTCGTCGAGCACGGCTCGGAAGTCCTGGCCATCGACGCCGATCCGCGTCTGGTGCAACAATATTCCGACGAACTCACCCACGTCGCGGTCGCCGACACCACCGACCCCGACGCGCTCGAACAGCTCGGCGTGGCCGACTTCCCGCACGCCGTGGTCGGTATCGGCAGTGACCTGGAAGCCAGCATTCTCACCACCTCGCTGCTGGTCGATTTCCGCATCCCGCGTATCTGGGCCAAGGCCAACAGCCGCCAGCACGGCCGCATCCTCGAACGCATCGGCGCCCACCACGTGGTCCTGCCGGAGTTCGACATGGGTGAACGCATCGCCCACCTGGTCACCGGGCGCATGCTCGACTACATCGAATTCGACGACGACTACGCGATGGTGCGCACCACCGCCCCGCACGCGGTGATCGGCACCACGCTCACCGAGAGCGGACTTCGTGAACACTTCAACGTCACGGTCGTGGCGATCAAACGCCGCGGCGGCGAATTCACCTACGCCACACCCGACAACGTCGTCGCCGACGGCGACCAGCTGATCGTCTCCGGCAGCATCGCCTGCGTGGAATCCTTCGCCGATCTCGTCTGACGACCGGCGGCGAGCATGTTGCCCGCTACGAGGCAGCTCCGTCGCTCGCGGTGTTCCCGGCCAGTCGTCGAGCGTGCCACCGGTCGAACAGCGCGGGCAGCTCGGCGGCGAAGAAGTCGAAGAAGTCACGCATCTCGGTGAGCCGGCGGCCGATCGGGGATTCCGCACCGACGAGATCGATTCCCTCACTGGCGGTTTCGGACCACATCCGCATCATCCGGTCCCGTTTGAGGAAGCTCGCATACCAGAAATCGTCGTGCAGCCGGTAGGTGTCGCGGCGTTCGCCGGGCAGTCGTTCGCGGGCCACCAGCCCGACCTGCTCGAGGTAGCGCACCGCGCCCGAGACCGCGGCAGGGCTGATCGACAGCGTCGCTCCCAGGATCCCGGCGCTCAACCGGCCCTGCTCGGACATCATGAGCGCGGCGAATACCCGCGCGGGCGTGCGCGGCCAGCCCATCTCGGCCAGACCGAGCGCGAGTTTCTCCACAAAGCGCACGGTGGCGTCTCCTGGATGCGCCGCGTCCGGATCCGCCACTGTGCCCTCTTCTCCGTCAGTCCGATGGGTAGGCCTCCGGGAACAGCTCCCGGCGCCGCTGCTGCCATCGTCGCATCGTTTCCGGCAGTTCAGCGCGCATGAACCGGTAGTACTCGAGCGTTTCGCGGACCCGCCGTCCACCCGGGCGGGCGCGATCGAGCAACTCGACGCCCTCGGTGAGGAACCGCACCGACCGATCCAGCGCCTCCTGCCGCTGCATAGTGATCGCGAACCAGACGTCGTCGTCGTAGACGCGGTAGGTGTCCTGCCGCGCGCCAGGCTCCCGCTCGCGACCAAGCAGACCGATCAGCGTCAGGTGCCGCACGGCACCGGAGATCGCGGCGGCACTGACCTGCAGCCCGCGTGACAAGTCCTGAGCGGTGTACCGCTCGGCGTCGTCGGCGAGCACATAAGCGAACACCCGCGCCGACATCCGCGGCATCCCCGATTCGGTGAGCAGCAGCGCGAACTGTTCGACGAATCGCAAGACCGCGTCCTCCTGGCGATCCTCCGGCGCTGCCGACACTCGCTCACCTCCACTCGAAACATCCAACGACCAGCTACATCATAGCTTTTAAGTCGATTCACAAATTTGTGAAACATGTGTACGATCTCGGCATGGACAACGCGATCGCCATCGCCGGACTGCACAAATCCTTCGGCCCCACCAAGGCACTCGACAGCTTGGATCTCGACGTCGCCCGCGGCGAGGTGCACGGCTTCCTGGGACCCAACGGAGCGGGCAAGACGACCACCATCCGCGTACTGCTCGGCCTGCTCAAGGCCGATCGGGGCACGGTGTCGCTACTCGGCGGAGACCCCTGGACCGATGCGGTCGAGCTACACCGCCGTCTCGCGTATGTGCCCGGCGACGTCGAGCTGTGGCCCAACCTCACCGGCGGCGAGGCGATCGACCTGTTCGGCCGGCTCCGCGGCGGGCTCGACGCGACCCGCCGCGACGAACTCGTGGAGCGCTTCGATCTCGACCCCACCAAGAAGGGCCGCACCTATTCCAAGGGCAACCGCCAGAAAGTCGCCCTCATCGCCGCCCTCGCCTCCGATGTGGAACTGCTGCTGCTCGACGAACCGACCGCGGGGCTGGACCCCCTGATGGAGGTCGTGTTCCAGGACATCGTCCACGAGGCCAAGGCCGCCGGCATCACGGTGCTGCTGTCCAGCCACATCCTCGCCCAAGTGGAGAAGCTGGCCGACCGGGTCAGCATCATCCGGCTCGGCCGGATCGTGCAATCGGGAACCTTGGCCGAGATGCGCTATCTGACCCGCACCACCGTCGAAGCCGTCACCACCCGGCCGGTTCACGGACTCGACGACCTCGACGGAGTCCACCACGTAGTCACCGACGACGACCGGATCCGGTTCGACGTCGACGGCCCCGCACTCGATGCGGCCATCGGCAAACTCAGCGCCGCCGGTCTACGCGCACTCACCAGCCACCCGCCCACTCTCGAAGAGCTGATGCTGCGGCATTACGGTGACGAACTCGCCGCCAACGGCAACGGCACCGCGGGAGCCGGACGATGACCGTATCGACCGAAAAATCGATTGCCGGCAGGATTTCGGTCCGCCGCGGCGGGTTCACCGGCACCGGCACGCTGATCCGGTTCATGCTGCGCCGTGACCGCATCAAGCTGCCGGCCTGGATCCTCGGCATCACCGTCATGGGCCTGTACTACGCCAGCGCGCTGCCGCAGACCTATAAGACCGAAGAGGATCTGAAAGCCGTCAGCAGCTTCGCCGAAGGCACGATGGGCGCGCTCATCTCCGGTCCCGGCTACGGTCTGGATCACCCGACCGTGGAGTCGGTGATCGTCGCGGTCTACGGGCTGTACTTCCTGCTGCTGGCCGCGCTGATGAACATCCTGCTCGTGTCCCGGCACACCCGCGTCGAGGAACAAACCGGCCGCGCCGAACTCATCCGGGCCAACGTCGTCGGCCGCCACGCCCAACTGACCGCCACGCTCACCGTGGCCCTCGCCACGAACGCGATCCTGGCAGTATTCGTGGCAGGCAGTTTCGCCGCCGCCGGGCTCGACACCAGCGGCGCGCCCTTGTTCGGCGCCGGTGTCGGAGCGGCCGGCCTCGTCTTCGCCGCGATCACCGCGATCACCGTCCAGATCACCGAATACTCCCGCGCCGCTGCAGGTCTGGCGGGGGTGGCCCTCGGCGTCGCCTATGTCCTGCGCGCGGCCGGCGACTCGATCCGGGAGGGCGGCAGCGCCCTGTCGTGGCTGTCCCCGCTGGCCTGGTCGCAGCAGACCCGCGCCTACGTCGACCCGCGGTGGTGGCCGCTGGCCTTGTCGGTCCTGTTCGCCGCGGCCGCGGCAGCGCTCGGCTACGTCTTGTCCTCGCGCCGCGACCTCGATGCCGGCCTCGTCGCACCCCGGCGCGGGCACCCCCGTGCGGCCGCATGGCTCAACTCCCCTGTCGCACTGGCCTTCCGACTGCAACGAGCCAGTCTCATCGGATGGGGCGCCGCGCTGGCAGCGACCGGGCTGCTCTACGGCGCACTCACCAAGACCCTCGTCGACTCCTTCGAAGACCTCCCCGACCAGATGATCGACGTCATGGGCGGCAACCCCGACCGCATGCTCGACGGCTACGTCAGCACCATGGCGATCTTCGACGCCCTGCTGGTCGTCGTCTTCGCCATCCTCGGCGTCCAGTCGCTGCGCGGCGAGGAAACCAAAGGCCGCGCCGAACCCGTCCTCGCCACCGGCACCGGACGCTGGGCGCTGTTCGGCAGTTGGATCGGCGTCCTCGCCGGCGGCGCCGCCGTCCTGTTGCTGGTGACCGGCGCGGCGCTCGGGCTGTCGGCGGCGATCTCGATCGGCGACGCCAGCTACCTGTGGAAGGTGACCGGCGCGCACCTCGCCTATCTCCCGGCCGTCCTGGTCGTCCTCGCGGTCGCGGCCCTGCTGTTCGGTGTCCTGCCCTCGGCCATCGGCGCCGTCTGGGCACTGTTCGGCTTCTCGATGATTCTCGGATTCTTCGGGCCCATCATGGATCTGCCGCAACCGGTGATGAATCTGTCACCGTTCGAGCACATCGGCGGTCTGCCACTCGAACCCGTCACGTGGCCACCGCTGATCACCCTCACCGCCCTTGCGGCCACACTCGCCGCAGTCGGCGGATACCGATTCCGGCACCGAGACCTCGACATGAAATAGCGTGGCAGGCTGGCGTCCCGGGCAAGTTCCACCAGCCCGGGACCGCAGGCCGGCAACGCCGCACAGCGGGACTCGGCGGCGGCTAATCGTGAGAGTCCCGGTCGCGTCTGCGGCGCAAGCGGCGGCTTCTCCCCCACCCCACGCCCAGGCCGACAACAGTCACCGCAACTCCCGACAGCCACAGTAGGGCCGCCACGACCATCACCGATTCCCACAGACCGGAGTCGCCGAAGCCCGACATGCACACCTCGCTTCGCGAAATCTTTACTACGCCAGCATGACCGACAACACCGTCGCGTACAGCAGACCCGCACCGGCACCCCAGAGTGCACCGAGGACCGCACTGCGAACGACCGTAGTCCGCGTCAGCGGATACGGGCGATTGCTCCGATAGCTGACACGGACAGCGATCTCGGCACCGACCGGATAGCGGCCCGGGACGTGACGGTGCCGAATCAGCCAGTCCGCTCCCCGATACTCCAGCACCGAACGCAACCGTCGCGGCGGACACCGGCAGGCAACCGGCTCGTGGCCCTCCCGGCACGTGTGCGCGATCACCGAAGCCGGACGGCGACCGGTATACACCGGACCGCCATACGACCGGAACACCTCATTGAACGGCACGATCACATGGTGATACGACGCCCCCACGACAGACCCGAACACCGCACTCACCACCACACCAGCGAGTAACGGCACCACGAGATCCACCATTCGCAGATCATAAGGGCCACATACGATTCGATACGGCCTCCCCGCTGGTCGTCCCAGATCTCGCCGGTTGCCGGGGATCAGTGACTACCATCGCGCGGGCGGAACGATCCGGCCGTGCCGATCGGCTGCTGGATGCGTGGCTTCGTGCCCTGTCGGCGAGGTGGGTTTCCGACGAGCATGCAGGTTATGGAGTTGTCCCGCAAGTTGGAGTTGTCTTCCACCTTTGCACGGCACGCCGACGAGGTTTGCACTGTGTTCGGGCCGACGTAGTCGAGGCCAGGCGATGGGCCATCGAAGCACAGACGGGCACGGCCGATACCGGGCAGGCGCTGTTGCGGGCTCGGGCTGCGTTGGTTCACGCGCACGAACTCCTTACCCGGCTGGAACGCGATCGAGGCTGCGTGGCCTGGTCGGTCGGGCCGGTGTCGAGCACGTCGATCTACCTCTCGCCGAAAACGCGCACCCCGCGCCCCAGACCCGGCAGCGGCGCGTAGACCCGCTGGGTCTCGCGCTACGCCGTGTGCGCTGCTTCGAATCCGCCTGTGCCGCTCAGGATGTGAGGATCAGCGGGAGGGTTGCGGTGTAGCCGACGAGCAGGAGGACGGCTTCGGCGGTGGTGAGCCGCAGGTCGCGTCGGAGCAGCAGCCAGGCGAGAGCGGTAGTGGCGAACATGGCGAGGACGAGGACGGTCCGGATGGAGACGGAGTCGCCGGGCCCGGTGAGGATTCCCACGAGGCCGCCGCCGAGGAGGCTGTTGAACATGTTGCTGCCGAAGACGTTTCCGATGAGGAGGTCTGTTTCACCGCGGCGTTGGGCTTGCATCGCGGCGACGAGTTCGGGGACGGAGGTGCCCAGCGCGACAAGAGTGGCGCCGATGATGAGCTGCGGGACCCCGAATCGTGTGGCGATCGCCGCGGCGTTGGTGACCAGAAGCTGCGCCGCGAACAGCACCCCGGCCAATCCCGCTGCAGTGCGCACGATTTCACGGCCCGCGCGGTGCCGCGGGTCCGGGTCGGCCGTGGTGAACTCGACGGCTTGCTCGGTGACCGCGAGGTTGTTCTGGTCGGTGCGGGCCCAGCGCACCAGCACGGTGATCGCGATGACGGCACCGGCACACAGCAGGAACCCGGTCCACAGATTCAGGCCGATGAGCATGGCCGCGGCGAACAATGCGACAGCGGCGGTGGAGACGAAAACCTCGCGATTGATGACGGTCGAGGACGCGCTCACCGTGCCGGCGAGAGCGGCGACACCGAGCACCAGCGTGATGTTGAGGATATTGGAGCCGACCAGGTTCCCGGCGGCGATCCCGCCGTTGCCGGTCGCGGCGGCGGTGCCGGAGACGACGAATTCCGGTGCGGACGTGCCCAATCCGATGATGATGACGCCGACGATCGCGGGTGCCACGCGGAGCTGCCGGGCCACGCGCGCGGCGCCCAGGACCAGTTGGTCGGCGGCGAAGGGGAGGATGGCGAGCCCGGCGAGGACACCGAGAACCTGAACGAGCAGACGACCCTCCCACCCTCGGCAGGCGCCTTCGCGTCCGCCCGCTTCTTGATCTTCATGGTAACGGTCTCGCGCCGGGCGCCTCTCCCACGAGTGAGGGTCCGCGGGAATCGGTGCGCCGCGTGGCCTGCGGAACGACGTGGGGGGGGGGGGGGGGGGGGGGGGGGGGGGGGGGGGGGGGGGGGGGGGGGGGGGGGGGGGGGGGGGGGGGGGGGGGGGGGGGGGGGGGGGGGGGGGGGGGGGGGGGGGGGGGCGGGGGGGGGGGGG
>NZ_JARWOP010000342.1 GCF_029868745.1 Nocardia wallacei
CTCCTACCCCCCCCCCCCCCCGCGGCCCTCCCCCCCCCCCCCGCGGCGCGGCCCCCCCCGCGGCCCGCGGCCCGCCCCACCCCCCCGCCGCCCCCCCCCGCCCCGCGCCGGGGGGGGGGCCCCCCCCCCCCCCCCCCCCACGACCAGGTGATGACCGCCGAGGGCTCGCGTATCTTCCTGGACCAGCAGGCCGCGGCGTTCCTCGACGACAAGATCCTCGATGCCGGCGTGGACGGCAACGGGCAGAGCAGCTTCGTGCTGGGAACCCAGGGCGCACCGGCGGCCGAATAAGGCTGCCGCGCTTCAGTTTCCGAGCCGGTCGTCGCCGTAGCGGGTGACGAACCGGCGCAGAATTTCACCGGGCGCCGTGATCGTCTCGCGGTGGCCCAGCGCTATCAGGTAGTCGGCCTCGTCCGGGTCGAAATATCCCGCATGCCGGTATGTTTCGATACGCAGGGCGAGGCCGTCGCCGTCCAGTTCGGGATGGAACTGGGTGGCGTAGACGTGCCGGCCGGCGCGCACCATCTGCACCGGGCAGCCGGGTGAGGTGCCCAGCAGTACCGCGCCGGGCGGGACGTCCTGGCAGGATTCCTTGTGGCCGACGAACGCGCGGAACGAGCGCGGCAGGCCCTGCAGCAGCGGATCGGCCGCCGCGTCCGGGGTCAGTTCGATGGTCTGGGCGCCGACGGTCTCGGCGTAGCGCTCGCGGCCGACGCGGCCGCCGAGGACGTCGGCGAGGATACCCAGTCCATAGCAGGCGCCCAGGTAGGGGAAGTCGCGGCGGACGATCTCGGCGATCAGTTCGCGCAGGGTCGGCTCGAACCGCCGCTGGTACTCGTATTTATGGTCATCGGGGTTGCTGACGTTGCTGGGTCCGCCGCCGACGATCACGGCGGCGAACTCGTCGAGTTCCAGCTCGGGCAGCCCGCGGTCCATCTGGATGCGCACCAGCCGGCCCGGGGCCAGTCCGGAGATGCGTTCGACGGCTCGGAACTCGTCGTCGGCCGCGGAGTGTTCGGGCCGCAGCTGCAACAGCAGGAACGGTAGGGGCATGTCTGCGATTATCGGACGCGGGCGGGTTCAGGCCGCGGTGTCCACGCCGGTGGTGATCTTCGGGAAGGGGCTGGTTCCAGCTGGTAGGCGAGCGCCAGTCCGCGGCCTTCGACCAGGCCGATCGGCGGGAGCGTGAGGTGGGGCCGGAAGCACAGGGTCGCGCCGGCTAGCGCAGGCGCCCGGAGTGCCGCCGGGCCGGTACGGGCTCGTCGAAGTGCGCGGTGACCGGGGTGGCGCCGTCGATCGACCGCACCAGATCGGCGGCCACGGCGGCCAGTTTGACGTTGCGGCGGTTGGACACGGTGCGCAGGATGCCGAAGGCGCTGTCGCGGTCGCAATTGTGCTGGCCCATGAGGATTCCCACCGCCTGATCGATGACCGACCGCGAGCCCAGCGCGGCGCGCAGCTGGTCGGTCAGGGCGCTCTGGCGGTTGGCGTCGATCGCCAGTTGCAGCAGCACGCTGAGGTGGCCGGCGATCAAGGTGACCGTGTCCCGCGCGGCCGGGTCCACGCCGCCGCGCTCTCGTCCGTAGACGCTCAGTGTGCCGATCACGTCGTCGTCGCTGGACAGCGGCCAGACGTCGTGGGAGCGCAGGCCGTGGGCGAGCAGCCGCGCGGCGTAGCCGGGCCAGCGCGGTTCGTCGGCCAGGTCCGGCACCGACACCGGCCGGGCGGTGCGGACGGCGGTCTGGTACGGGCCCGGTTCGTCGACGTGGCGGGACTCTTCGGGCAGCAGCGCGGTCGCCGCCGCGCAGCCGCCGCTCACGGTGGTGTCCGAGACCAGCGTCACCCCGATCAGGGGGCTGTCCGGCAGCATGGCGGCGACGATGTCGGCGATGTCCTGCGGGCGGGCGAGGATGGTGTCGTCGGCGAGCAGCAGCCCGGTCAGTTGTGCCACTCCCGTGGCCAGTTCGTCGGTCATCGGGCGCCTCCCGGAATGCGTGGATCGGACTCGGAGATCAGCACAGCAGGTACCTCTCTTCCACGATGCGGCGCGCCAGTTCCGGCAGCGGTACGCCTTCGGCGAAGGCGCGCGCCCGGATCAGCAGCAGTGCGGTGTCGACCGAACACGAGCTCTGCACCGCGACCATGCCGACGGCCTGGTTCACGGTGGCCCAGTAGTCCGCGTCGTCGTACAGCGCCCCGCGCGGCGTGACGCCGTCGGTGTCGGTGCGGTCGGTGTGTAGCAGTACCTCGTTGGCCAGGACGTCGGCGAGGTGGCCGGCGGCCGGGACGGCGGTCTCGGGCAGCCGGGCGTGCTCGGAGTAGGCGCACAGCGCGCCCAGCCGGCCGGGGCCGGCCGCCAGCGGAACGGCCAGCACCGATCGGATCCCGAGATCCCATGCGGCGCTACCGTATTCGGGCCACCGGTCGGTCAGTTCGGCTTCGCCGACGAGGACGTAGTCCAGTCCGCCCAAGACGTCGCGGGACGGGCCGCACCCGACGGTGGCCTCGAGGTCGTAGGCGGCGCGCGAGCGGGCGTCGGAGGCGGCGGTGAGCACTTCCTGCCATTGCTCGTCGAACAGGATCACCGCGGCGCTGTCCAGGCCCAGATCGTCGGCGACCGCCGACATGAACGGCGGCCGCTCCGCCTCGGCGCCCTCGTCGGACCAGCGCTGCAGGCGCTGGTTGTGCAGCCGGTAGAGCCGGGCGCAGGCGCGGTGGCGCCGCTCCATCTGGCGGTGCAGGGCGGCCATCCGTTCCCGGAACGGCCGCATGGACTCCGGCGGCTGCCCCGACTGGAGTTCGTAACGCGCCGCGACGGCGGCGGCGCGATCGGCACGCTGCATTTCCCGCAGGTAGTTACGCCACTCGTGCGCGTCGTCGTGCGGAGGCGTACCGGACGACATCCGCTCAGCCTAGTCCTGTCCGTGTCGGGCCGCGACAACTCCCGCGTACATTAATTTCCTTGCGCCCCAGGGGTAATCGCCGGGGATTCCTCCATGAGCAGCACTACGGCGTCGCGCAGGCCGTCCATAGGGGTACACGTCACCGAGCAGGTGATCGAGCGGCCGATGCGGTTGACGGCCGGAACGTCGACCGCGGCGGTGCGTTTTCCGGTCCGCAGGCAGTCGGCGATGGCGTCGTGCACCGACTCGGTCGGCAGGCCGAAGTCCAGGACGGCGAAGTACTGCTGGTAGACCTCTTCGGCGCGCAGGCCCCACAGTTCCTCGGCGCCGCGGTTCCAGCTGCGCACCCGCTGCTCACCATCGAGCACGACCACTCCGGCGGCGATACTGGACAGGATGCCCTCGAGGAATGCGCGCGTCTCGTCCAGCTCGCTGCTGCGGATGCGCATCTCCTCGTTCATCGTCTCGAGTTCTTCGTTGCCGGACTGGAGTTCCTCGTTGGTGGTTTCGAGTTCCTCGTTGGTGGACTGGAGTTCCTCGTTGGTGGTCTCGAGTTCCTCGATGCTGGATTGCAGTTCTTCGTTGGTGGTTTCGAGTTCCTCGTTGGTGGACTGGAGTTCCTCGTAGGCGGTCTCGAGTTCCTCGCGCTTGACCTTCACCTCGTGCGAGAGCCGGGTGGCGACGGTGGTGTCGACGAAGGTGATGACCACACCCGTGTGGGGGCCGTTGCCGTTCCACATCGGCTGCACGTGCACGTCGAAGTACTGCGGGTCCTCGGGGCCGAGCCGGCGTTCCACGGAGTTGACGCGGATGCTGCGGTGCTCGGCGAGGGCCTGGTCGATCAGCGAGCGCAGTTCGATGGGGCGGTAGGACAGTTCGAGGTCGCTGAGCGGGCGGCCGACGTCGTGCGGGGTCAGTCCGAACTGGTTGCGCATCTGGGCGTTGAGGACGGTCACCTTCCCTTCGGTGTCGAGCCCCACGGCCGCGAACGGCGCGGATTCCAGCGCCAGTTCGGTGAGCAGCCGGCGCTTCACGAAGCCCTGCACCTCCTCGCCGAGACCGATGTCCAGCCGCGGCTGGCCGGGGGTGTGCATGGCGCCGGTTTCCCCGGCGCGGCGGCGGAAGATCCGCTGGCGCATGTTGGCGACCTCGAAACGTTCGCCGTCCGACAGCAGCATCTCGGCCTTGCCCAGGAACAGGAATCCGCCTTCGCGCAGCGCGAAATGGAAGCGGTCCAGGATCTGGGTCTGGGCCTCGACGTTGAAATACATCAGGGTGTTGCGGCAGATCAGCAGGTCCAGCCGCGAGATGGGGGCGTCGCGGGTGATGTCGTGGCGGCCGAAGATCACCCGGCGGCGCAGGTCCTGGCGGAAGACGAACTTGTCGCCGTTGGGCTCGAAGTAGCGGTCGCGCAGTTCCTCCGACAGCGGTTCGAGCGCCTTGGCGCTGTACATGCCGGTGCGGGCGTCGCGCAACGCCTCCTCGTCGACGTCAGTGCCGTAGATCTTGACCCGTTCGACGGACTCGTCGATGCCCAGCACCTCGGCCAGCGCGATCGCCAGCGAGTACGCTTCCTCGCCGCTCGAGCAGCCGGCGCTCCAGATACGGATCTCCTGGCCGGGTTCGAGCCCGGCGAGCAGTTCGGGCAGGACCTCCCGTTGCAGGAAGTGCCACGCCTCGATGTCGCGGAAGAAGCTGGTGACGTTGATGAGGATGGTGTTGAACAGCGAGCGGAACTCGTCGGCGTTGGTTTCCAGGTAGTCGCGGTAGTCGCCGTAGTCGCCGATGCGCACCTCGGTCATCCGTTTGCGGATGCGCCGGGCCAGCGAGGAGCGCTTGTATCCGGTGAAGTCGAAACCGCGGGAGTCGCGGATGAACAGCAGCAGGTCTTCCAGGGCCGCGTCGGCCTCGGTGCGATCGGTCATGACGCCGTCCGCTCCACCAGGCCGCGGATCACGCCCGCGATCTCGGCCAGCGACAGCACGAAGTCGCTCGCGCCGGCCCGGATCGCCGCCTCGGGCATGCCGGTGAACTCCGCTTCCTGGGGATCCTGCACGATCACCGTGCCGCCGCGGGATTTCACCGCGCTCGCGCCCATCGCGCCGTCGCTGCCCGAACCGGTGAGCACGCACGCGATCGCGCCGCGGCCGTAGGCACCCGCGACGGATTCGAACAGCAGATCCGCCGAGGGCCGGACGAAGTGGACGAGTTCGCTGCTCGACAGCGCGAGCCGGCCACCGGCCCCGACCAGCAGGTGGAAGTTCGGCGGGGCGATGTAGACGACGCCGGGTTCGACGTGCTCGTCGGCGGCCGCGAGCCGCACGGGCAGCGCGGTCCGGCGGCCCAGGACGTCGGCGAGAATGGTCTCGTGGCGGGGGTCCAGATGCTGCACCACCAGCACCGGTACCGGGAAATGCGCGGGCAGCCCGCCCAGCACCCGGCTGAGCGCGGTGATGCCGCCCGCCGACGACGCGATCGCCACGATCTCGAAGTCGCCGCCCGGCGCCGCGTCGGCGGGCCGGTCGCCCGCGACGGTCATGTCGAAACTGTGCCGCGGCAGGCGAACCGGCGGCGGGGAGCGGAAGATTCGAGCACAGGGTCAGCCTAGCGGTAGTGCGCCGCCGATCCGGCACGCGGCGGCGCGGCGCGGCGCGCCCGCCGACCGGCTTCGCGGAAAGCGCGGAATGCCAAGCCCGCCAAGGGGTTCGGGCACGAACGGGGCGCGGAGCCGCTCACAGCCCGAGCGCCGTAGCGAACATCGGCCACGAGTTGCGCAGATCCTGCTGCCAGTAGCCCCACGAGTGGGTGCCGTTCGGGCGCAGATCGACGGTGGCGGGAATGTTCAACTCCCGCAACCGATCTCGCACCTGCAGGGTGCAGCGTCCGGCCACCGCGTCGAGCAGTCCGCCGATGACGAGCTGGTCGAGCAGCGTCGCCGGGTTGTCGTGGATGCCGGGCCCGCCGAGGGTGTCCAGCGGGCCGGGCGCGCCGTTGCCCGAGGCCAGGTAGACCGCGGTGCCGCGCAGTTCCTCGGCGTGCAGGTAGGGGTCGTTGGCCGCCCACGCGGGGTCGGTCGGCGGTCCCCACATGTTCAGCGTGTTGCCCTGGGTACCGGTGACGATGGTGTCGACCATGACCTGGCCGAAGGGGTCGCTGGTGCGGGCGCAGCCGCTGTAGGAGCCGAGCGCGCGGAACACCCCGGGCGCGGCGATGGCCAGTTGCAGCACCGCGATGCTCGCCATCGACGGACCGGCGATGGCGTTGGCGCCGGTGCCGGCGAAGGCGGAGTCGATCACGGCGGGCAGTTCGCGGGCCAGGAACGTGGTCCAGCGCTGCCGCCCGTGCACAGGGTCGTCGGCGCGCCAGTCGCTGAAGAAACTGCCCGCCCCGCCGACCGGCATCACCACGGTCACCTGCCGGTCGGCGAAGAACTCCACGGCGTCGGTCTGGGTGAACCAGTTCTTGCCCGCGCGCCAGTCGCCGGAGCCGGCGCCGCCGTCGAAACCGTTGAGCAGATACAGCACCGGCGCGGGGGGCCGCGGGGGGGGGGGCGGGGGGGCCCCCCCCCCCCCCCCGCGGGCCCCCCATCGCCGCGGAGTGCACCGTCAGCTCGACCACGCGGCCGGGA
>NZ_JARWOP010000343.1 GCF_029868745.1 Nocardia wallacei
GCCGTGCACTAACCAAAGGAACCCAACCACCACGGTTTTCGGCGCGGGTCAGGGGTGGGTAGGGGGGCCGCCAAACGAGAACGCAGCACAGCAACGCGCCGCCCGCCGCCCCAGCCCCAACACCCCCCCCACACCCCCCGCACCGCGCCTAAACCGTGGTGGTTGGGTTCCTTTGGTTAGTGCACGGCTGGAAATTGTTTGGGTCCTCACCGGTGGGTAGCGGGTGAGGACCGTTGTGGTTTGGTTCTCGCGGGCTGTACCGGTGACGACTGGGTGGGTTGGTTCCTATTGGTGTGTGTACCCCATTGATAGTGCATCAACGGGGTGGTTTGCGACGGTGGTCGGTGTGTTGTCGGTGGGGGGACGAATCGGGGGGTGGGCTGGTTGGGTGGGGGGGCTTAGGGTGAGGGTGTGAGTGGTGTCTCCGAGGGTGCCGGGGGGCTGCCTGATCCTCGGCTGCGGGCATTCGTTCGTGGCTACGAGGGATATCTGCTGCGGGGGTTCGAGGGGGGCACGCATGTGGGGATGCCGGGGACCGATCTCACCGTGATCATCACCATCGACGAGCCGATCGACATCTCCGTCTCGCCGGAGCCGGGGCAGGGGCCGGGGAGTTGGGAGGCCATTGCCAGTGGGCTCACCGTGCGGCCGTGCACCGTCGCGCACAACGGGTTTCAGCACGGCATCCAACTGGCGGTGACGCCGCTGGGGGCGCGGGTGCTGCTCGGTGCGCCGGTTGCCGAGCTCGGGTCGTGGATCGTCGATCTGACCGATCTGCTCGGTGCGGACGCGCGGGAGCTGCGCGAACGGGTGTCGGCCACCTCGGACTGGCCGGAGCGGTTCGCGATCCTGGACGAGATGCTGCTGCGCCGTGCCGCCGACACCGCCATCGACGCCAATCTCCGGCGCGCCTGGGAGTTGCTCACGGCGCGCTGCGGGCGGGCCCGGGTCGCCGAGGTGGCCGACGAGATCGGCTGGAGCCGACGGTATCTGGCGAATCGGTTCGCCGCCGAGTTCGGGATCACGCCGAAGGACGCCGCGCGGCTGGCCCGGTTCCAGGCCTCGCATCGGCTGCTGCGGTCGGTCGCCTACGACTCGGCCGGGCCCGCGGCGTATCGGCTGGACGTCTCGATCGGCGAGGTGGCCGCGACCGTCGGCTACTACGACCAGGCGCACATGGCGCGGGAGTGGCGGGAGCTGGCGGGCATGCCGCCCTCGGCCTGGCTGGCCGCCGAGCAGTTCCCATTCGTCCAAGACTCCGATGTCGGGGCGCTGCGAAGCTCGGATACATGAGCGAGACAACAGCAACCGGAACCAGCACACGCACCGGCACGGCGCTGTGGCCGTGCCTGTCTTACCGGGACGCGCCCGCGGCGATGGACTTCCTGCGACGCGCCTTCGGCTTCGCCGAGACAGCCCGCTACGGCGACGGGGACGTGGTCGAACACGCCGAGATGAGGCTGCCCGGTGGCGGCGGCGTCATGCTCGGCACCACGCGGCCCGACTCGGCACTGGACCAGCTGCCGCCCGGCACCGGCGCGGTCTACGTGGTCATCGACAGCCCGGACGAGCTGTACGCCCGGGCCACCGCCGCCGGGGCCACCATCACCCAGGAATTGCGCGACGAGGACTACGGATCCCGCGGTTTCACCTGCCGGGATCCCGAGGGCGTGTTCTGGAGTTTCGGCACTTACGCCGGAACCCCGGGCCACCACTGAACTGCGGCCCGGATACCGGAGAACTCAAGCGGGGGTGTGACCGGCCGGGACGCGTTCGGCCTCCCGCGGCGGCGGTGGCGGAGTGCCGTCGCCGAACGGCCGCCCGCCGAGCTCCTCCCGGCCGTGCGGGGTGAGCCAGTTCGACAGATCCGGGCCCTTCGGGACGATCCGGCTCGGGTTGATGTCGGCGTGCACGATGTAATAGTGCTGCTTGATCTGGGTGAAGTCGACGGTGTCACCGAACCCGGGCGTCTGGAACAGGTCGCGGGCGTACGCCCACAGCACCGGCAGCTCTGTCAATTTGTTGCGGTTGCACTTGAAGTGCCCGTGATAGACGGCATCGAAGCGCACCAGCGTCGTGAACAGCCGCACGTCCGCCTCGGTGATGGTGTCGCCCACCAGGTATCGCCGGGTCGCCAGGCGCTCGGACAGCCAGTCCAGCGCCGTGAACAGCCGGTCGTAGGCGGCGTCGTAGGCGTCCTGTGCCCCGGCGAAGCCGCAGCGGTAGACACCGTTGTTGACCTCGGTGTACACCCGGCGGTTGACGGCGTCGATCTCCTCGCGCAGCGCCTCGGGGTACAGCTGCGGCGCGCCCGGCCGGTGGTACCGCGTCCACTCGGTGGAGAAGTCGAGCGTCATCTGCGCGTAGTCGTTGGTGACGACCTGCCCGGTCGGCACGTCGACCACCGCTGGCACGGTGATGCCGCGCGGGTAGTCGGGGACCCGCGCGAAGTACGCGTCCTGCAGGAAGTGGATGCCGAGCACCGGATCCACCCCGCCCGGATCGAGATCGAAGGTCCAGCTGCGCTTGTCGTGCGTCGGGCCGCACAGGCCCAGCGAGAGCACATCCTCCAGCCCGAGTAACCGGCGCACGATGATCGTCCGGTTGGCCCACGGGCAGGCCCGCGCGGCGACCAGGCGGTAGCGGCCGGGCTCGACGGGATATCCGTCGCGGCCGTCGGCGGTGACCCGGGTGGTGATGTAGTTCGTGTCCCGCTTGAACTCGCCGGGCTCGATGTAGGTGGCATTGTCGGACGGCGTGGAACTCACCCGCCCAGTCTCGCAGATCGATCTTGTGTCCGGCATCGCCGCGCACGGCGGGCGCGTCTCGCCCGGGTGTTCCGTCCGGCGGCAGGGCCCGGATACATTCGGCCGATGAGCGATTCGAAACCCACCCGCCTGGACCTCGTGGAGACCGACAAGGGCGCGCAGCTGGCCGTGCTCACCATCGACAGCCCGCCGCTGAACCTCTTCGACCGGGCGATGCTGGAGTCGCTGGCCGCCGACATCGCCGAGCTGAGCGCCCGGCCACCGCGCGCGGTGCTGCTGCGCGCCGAGGGCAAGGTGGTCTCCGGCGGGGTGGACGTCAAGGTCTTCGACGGGCTCTCGGCCGACCAGGGCGCCGAACTGTGGCGGTCGCTGTTCGAGCGGATCATCCATCCGCTGGAGGCGCTGCCGTGCCCGGTGGTGTTCGCGGCGCACGGGCTGACGCTGACCGCGGCCTTCGAGATCGCCCTGGCGTGCGACATCATCCTGGCCGGGTCGACGGCCAAGTTCGGTCTGGTGGAAACCGTGGTGGGGCTGACCCCGTCGATGGGCGGCCCGCAGCGACTGGCCGAGCGGGCAGGTTCGGGCCGCGCGCGGGAACTGGTGATGACCGGCGACCTGTACGGCGCCGGGGAATTGGCCGAGTGGGGCGTGGTCAACGCCGTGCACGAGGACGTCGACACCGCGGCCCGCGCCCTCGCCGCCCGGCTCGCCGACGGCCCCACCCGCGCGCACGCGGCGACCAAGCGCATCGTGGCGGCGTGGCGTTCCGGCGGTGTGGCGCACGCGGATTCGGTGACCCCGGAGGTGTCGGGCGACCTGTTCGCCACCGCCGACCTGCGCGGCGCGGTCCGCAGCTTCCTGGAGGTCGGACCAGGAAAGGCGACCTACACCGGACAGTGACCCGGAACCGACTGGGACACGTTTGCCGACTATCCGCCCGAGTTTGTGATCTGAGTCATATAGTCACAGATGCCTGCCGGATCGAGGCGCTCGGAGGGACCCATGGCGCAGTTGTTGGTCGAATACCCGCAGTCGCGAAACACGGGGTGCGGCAACCCCCTTGCGCGTGGCGCCGACGGCGTGCTGCGCTACGGAAACCTGAATCCCGCGCTCACCGAGCTGCTCGACGTGCAGGTGCACTCCTTCTCCGGGCGTGAGGCGGTCGTCGAGATCGGCGGCCCGCGGCTGACCTATCGGCAGCTGTGGCACTCCGCCTCGCGGATCGCGGGAGGTTTGCAGGAGCACGGAATCGGCTACGGCGACCGGGTAGCGGTGCGGATGCCGGTGGGGGCGCGGTGGGTTCAGGCCTTCCTCGGCGCGTTGCTGTCCGGGGCAGTGCCGGTACTGGTGCACGACGGCCTGTCCGACGATGCCGCCGCCCGCGTCCTGTCCGACAGCCGGGCGGATTTCGTACTGGGCGGCGGCGCGGGCGCCGAACTGCCCGACGGCGCGGCGTTCATCGACGACGGCGCCTCGCTGAGCGAGCTGGCGCTGCTGTGCTACACCAGCGGCGCGGTCGCGCACGAGGACCCCGTGCTGCCCCGAGGGGTGGAGCTGACCAACGAGAACCTGCTGTCGGCGGTCCGGTCGATGGTGGGCGCGCTGGATCTGCCCACCGACGGGCTGCGCAATCTGGTGCTGCTGCCGCTGGCACACGCGAGCGGCTGTGTCGATCAGCTGCTGCCGACGTTCGCCGTCGGCGGCACGGTGGTGCTCGTCCCGGATCCGGCGCTGGTCGCGGAAACCATTGTGGCCGAACGCATCGACACGGTGGCGGCGACGCCGCGCATCTTCGCCGGGCTGCTGCCCGAACTGGCCGGCTTGCGGGCCGAGGGCGTGCGGCAGGTGTGCAACGCCGGGCACCGCACCGAGCTGGCGGCGACCGACCCGGGCACCTCGGAGGTGGTGGCCGCCGCGCTGCGCGAGGTGTTCCCGCTCGCCCGGCAGTGGTCGGTGTGGGGCGCGACCGAGACCAGCGGCATCGGCCTGGCCCTGGCCGATCAGGGCGAGACGCTCCCGGCCGACCTGCTCGGATTCGCGTTCGGCGGTACGGAACTGGCGCTGTGGGGGCCGCACGCGGCGGCCGGGCACGGCGAGTTGCTCTGTCGCGGCCCCAATGTCACCCCGCGCTACTGGAACGACCCGGAGACCACCGAATCACGTTTCACCGGTTCGTGGTTCCACACCGGCAACGAGGTGGACATCGACGAGCGCGGTCTGGTGCATCGCGCGGGATAACTGTTTCCTCTCCCGGAATGCCTATTCGAGGAGGCGATCGCGCAGGCGGTTGCGGAGGTCGTCGGTGAAACCGATGGCGGTCGAATAGCCCTCGAGGTCGCCGTACAGCCGGTGCATCGAATCCGTGCCCTCCGCAAGGTATTCCGGGGAGACGCCGAGCACGTCGAGCGGAAGTGTCACGCGCCCGCCCGAATTCAGCTCGACATCGGCGCGCAGCGCGTCCACGGCGTCGTTGCTCAGCAGGTAGTCCTCGAGCAGATCGGTCTCTGCGACGCCGACCGCGCGCAACAGCGTCGCGATCGCCCAGCCGGTGCGGTCCTTGCCGGCGGCGCAGTGCACCAGCACCGCGCCGTCGCCGCGGACCAATGAGCGCGCGATCGAGACGATGGCCACACCGGCCTCCGGCATCGCCGGAAAGGACCGATACACCTGCAGCATCTCCTGCCAGGGCTCGTCGTGCACCACCTCGTGCGGTGGCTGCTCGCCGATGCGGGAATCGAACGGGGTGTGCTCCAGGCGCACCCCGGCGGGCAGCAGGTCGGCGCCCAGGTGGCGGATCTCCTCGGGTCCGCGCAGGTCGTGGACGGTGGCGAGGCCCAGTTCTCGCAGTGTGGCGTGCCCGTCGGCGTCGACTCGGCACAGCTGCGCCGACCGCAGCAGCGCTCCGGTGCGGACACGCGCTCCGCTGTCGGTGCGAAGGCCGCCGACGTCGCGGTAGTTGAACGTGCCGGAGACGAGGAGATGATCGGGGCGCGCGATGGTCACATTTCCAGGCTATCGGCGGACCGGTAGCGCGCGGGTGTCGTTCTCCGTTGTGTGATCTGCCACAGCCGAACGGTACCGCGGGTAGCGAGCGCGTAGAGTCTTGTCGGTTACGGGTAGTGATCCCCGCGGATATCGATATCCGCTGGATCGCGCCGCGGTCCCGGATGGGTAACAAAACATTCTTTCAGTCTGGAAACACCCAACGAACCTGGTCTTCGTCCCCGAAAACCCTCTACCATTGATGAATGTTGATACGGGTCGACCGGGTTGGTATCCGGTGCGATCAATGCGGATCCGCAACCCGTTGTGAGCGAGCCGCGCAGGCGAGGTGCGCGCGTTCTTTCGCCCGAGGGAGTCGTCGTTGAACGCTAGTGGAGAAATTATCGAGGTACGGCCACATCCGACCGTCGAGGAGGCGGTCGACAAGGCAGCCACCGCCATCGATTGCACCGGCACGCGGGCATTGCGAGTCCTGCTGCATGCCGGGGTCAGTGCGCTGTGGCCGGCTATCAAGGCCGCGCCGCACAAGCAGATCCGTACCTACGAGTCGACCATCGCGGCGCTGCGCCGCCGCTGGGCCAACCGCAACGAGCCCGTGGCGGATCCCGTGGTCGCGGCGCTGTTCCGGGACCTCGACGCCGAGGTCGGGGCCTTCCTGAGGTTGTGCGCGGAGCGGTCGAACACCGAATGGCTGGAACCGGTCGAGGCGATCGCGGCCTACTCGGTGGCCGTGATGCAGGGCACGGTGCTGCGCTGGCTGGCCGACTGCGACGACGAGACGACGCTGGTGGTGCTGGACGACCTCGTCTCGAGCCTGTCCACCAAGGCCGTCGACCGCTGACCGGCAGCCCGCTGAGCCTCGTGATTCTCCACAAGTTGGACGGTTGACCAGTAACGCGGTTACGTGGTTGAGTGGTACGGATGACAGATCCGTCGCCGATCCCCGGCCTGCAGGCCGCCACCGCGGACTTGGACCCGCCGCTGGCCGCCCTCGACCTGGCCGCCCTGCGCGCGAATGCCGCGGACCTCACCCGCCGCGCCCGCGGCGTGCCGATCCGGGTGGCGAGCAAGTCGGTGCGCTGCCGCGCGGTGCTGGAAGAGGTACTGGGTCCCGAGCTGACCGCGTCCGGCGGATTCGCGGGCATCATGGCCTATTCGCTGCGCGAGGCGGTCTGGCTGGCTCACCAGGGCGCACGTGACATCCTGCTCGGCTACCCGAGCGTGGACCGGGCCGCATTGGCCGAACTCGGCGACGACGAGACCCTGCGGGAATCCATCACGCTGATGGTCGACGACCCCGCCCAGCTGGAACTGATCAAGACGGCCGTGGGCAGTGCGCGGGTGGCGCCGCGGGTATGCCTGGACGTGGACGCGTCGCTGCGCATCGGCCCGGTGCACCTGGGCGTGCGCCGCTCGCCGATCCGCACGCCGGAGCAGGCGGCGCGGCTGGCCCGCACCGCCACCGAGCGCGGCTTCCGCGTGGTCGGCGTGATGACCTACGAGGCGCAGATCGCGGGACTGCCCGACACCAACCCGGCCGTGCGGCTGGTGAAGCGGGCCTCGGCCGCCGAGATCGGCAAGCGCCGCCACCGGGTGCTCGACGCGGTGCGGTCGGTGGTGGGTGAGTTGGAGATCGTCAACAGCGGCGGCAGCGGATCGATCGAGGTGAGCGTCTCCGATGCCGAGATCACCGAGGTGACCGCGGGCTCCGGGCTGTACGTCCCCACGCTGTTCGACGGCTACCGCGCCTTCACGCCGCGCCCGGCGCTGTACTTCGCGCTGCCGGTGCTGCGGCACCCGGCGCCGGGCCTCGCGACCGCGTTCGCCGGTGGTTACATCGCCTCCGGTCCGGCCGGGCCGGCGCGGGTGCCGAAACCGGTGTGGCCCAAGGGCTTGCGACTTATCGGCACCGAAGGCGCGGGTGAGGTCCAGACGCCGCTGACCGGCGCGCGGGGGCTGGCGATCGGGGACCGGGTCTGGTTCCGGCACGCCAAGGCGGGCGAATTGTGCGAGCGTTTCGACAGCATCCAGGTCGTCGACACCGACGGCACCCGGACCACCGTCCCGACCTATCGCGGCGAGGGCCGGAACTTCGGATAGCGTTGCGGCACGGGCACTCCGGCCCGGCTACGGCGACACCAGCTCCAGGAAGGTCGCGAGGTCCGCGAGCTGTTCCCGGGTCTCGGGCAGATACTCCGTCAGCAGCGGCGAGTGCACGACCAGCGCGCTCCACAGCGCCCGCGACACGACCGTGGTGAGCCAGTGCCGCGACAGCAGGGTGTCGATACCATGCGGGGCCTCGGCGGGGGAGGAACTGGTCATCGACACCAGCACCACGGCGGCCTCCCGGCCCGCGAACCGTTCGGCGGTGCCGACCAGCACATCCTCGATCCGGGCGCGGGACAGCAGGGTTCGGATGCGCGCGGCCTGCGCGTGGTACGGCGTGACGACCAGGATGTCGTGCGGATGCAGCCGACGGGTCACCGCGCCCTGCCGCCACGGCAGCCCGAGCAGCCCGCGCACCCGGCGCACGATCTCGCGGGCCTCCTCCGCGGATTCGGTGCCGTTGCCGTGATGTTCGACCGGGATCGACCGCACGCCCGGCGGTACGCCGTCCAGATCGCGTGCCAGCGTGACGGTTTCGGTGGACCGCAGGCGGCCGCCGTAGCGCAGCCGGGACACCGGCTCACACAGCCGCGGATGCATTCGCCAGGTGCGGTCCAGGAAGTAGCCGAATTCCGGTGGCAGCGTGGGTCCTTCGCCGACCAACCGGCCCAGCGCCGACTCGTACACCGGTTCCGGGTGGGCGCCGTGCGCGGGCAGCGGCGCGGGATCGCCGAGCAGCAGCAGATTCCGGGCCGACGCGGCCGCGGCGACCGCGTCGGCGAGCGGGAAATGGCCCGCGTCGGCCACCATCAGCAGGTCGAGGGAGCCCGGCGCGACGCGTTCGGCATCGGCGAAAGCGCTGGGTAGCCCGCCGATCACGCAGCCGTTGACGGCGTTGTCGAGGAAACGCGGGTAGCGGTCCGGGGCGATGGACAGCCATTCCGGCGCCACCGCGCGGGCGTCGGACTTCGCCACCAATTCGGGAAGCACACCGACCCGCACCAGCCCGTCGAGTACCTCCTCGACCGCCCAGTGTGATTGCGCGACAACGCCGACCCGCCACTTGTAACGGGTGACGAGGCGCTCGATCACCCGGGCCGCGGTATCGGTCTTGCCGGTGCCCGACGGGCCCTGCACCGCCACATAGGAATCGTCGAGGTCGAGCACGGCGGCGGTGACGGCGGCGGCATGGTCGCCGAACACCTCCGGCAGGGCGTCGGCGGTGCGCAGCCGCGGCGGGCGGCGCAGCAGCAGGTCGAAAGCGGCCGTCGCGGGAATCTCCGGGAGCGTCATCAACAGGTGGTGCCCGGCGAATTCCAATGCCGCCTCGATGTTCTCGTCGCGGCCGGGCAGACCGGGCACGATCGCGACCGGCAGATCGTCGTACGGGGCGCAGCCCTCGGGCAACAGTTCCTCGACGCGCACGGTGTCGTCGAAATTGTCGTCCAGCGCGCAGCCGAGCACGGTGGCCGCGGCGGTGGCCCGCCGTCCAGGCACGGCCCGCATACCGGGCACGGGGTGGTCGTAGAGGGTGCGCACGGCGGTCCCGGGCGGCGGTGCGCTGCCGGTGCCCAGGCGTCCGGTGAGCTTCAGGTATCGCCGCATGGGTCCGTGGCCGGTGCTGTGCCACTTGGTGTCGACGGAGCCCCAGTCGGCGACGAGGACGCCCGGGGTGTCGGCCCATTCGGCGATCGGGCGGTGCAGCCGGTCGGCGTGGGCCCAGTGCAGCGGCTGGCGTTCGCGGCGGCGGTAGCCCAGTGCGGCGGCCATCAGCCCGGCGGCTTGCTGTGCGGGCGTGCGGCATCCGGCCGGTTCCGGTGTGGCGTCGGCCGTTTCCGCCGGCTCGGCGCGGGTCGCTCCCGTCATGCCCTCGAACGCGAATTCACGCAGCGCCGCTTCCACCGCGGCCGGCGACTCCGCGGGTGTCTCGCGCGGCGCGGGCGTGGCCCGAATGTCGTTCTCGGCGGCCAGTTCCCGCAGCCGGTCGCGCAGGCGGGCGATGCGCGCGCACTCCGATTCCAGGTCGTCACAGGCGGATTCGCTGCCCAGCAGGCCGCCCAGGTCCGCCAGATCGTAGGACCGCTCGCCGACCACCAGCGCCGACCGCACGATCGGATACAGGTCCACCAGGGCGCCGAGCAGGTCGTCGGAGATCTCCTCGTCGGCGCCACAGCCCGCGCACAACTGCGCCAGCAGAGGGCGAGCCGGTGAACGGTAGTGGTATATGCGCAGTTCGGGATGGCGCTGCTGCCGGTCGGCCAGGAATTCCAGCAGGGCGGCCGGATCGTCGTGCAGGCCGAAGGCGTGGAACAGGATCGCCGCGGCGTCCTCGCCCTCCTCGGTCGGACGCGCCGGCAGCACGCCGACGCCGACGACGGTGGCCGGGGTGCCCGCGAGCGCGAGGAAGACATCGCCCGGCGAGGACACGGGCAGCGCGGCGAGCGCGGCCGCGTTGGTCAGGGCGTACACCGGCTCCCCGGTGCGTTCGCCGCGCAGCTGCATCTCGGCCTGGCGGCGCAGCGCCGCGAACGTCTGGGTGGCGACCCTGGTCACGGCGGCATCGGAATGCACCAGCCGGTCCACCGTGGTGATACCGGCATCGCGCAGCTGCGCCCGCACCGTCGGCCGCATCCCGGCCACCAGCAGCAGATCGCGGCCGGTCACCAATTCCGTGGTGCACGTCGTGCATTCCCCGCACGCCAGGTACCGGCGGTCGCCCCACTGCACCGGCAGCAGTTCGTTCTGCTTGGCCTCGAGGACGGCCGCCAGGCGCCGCCGCCGCGCGGCGAACACCCGGGCCGCGTCCGCCAGCGGGTACTGCGACACCGAGCCGTCCGGGTGGCGGACACGCAGTGCGGGGTCGACCCGGAAGCCCATGTGCCGCAAGGCTTCCGCGCAGGCGGCCAGTTCGAGCAGGGTGGCGATCGGCGCGTCGGCTCGCGCGGGACCGTAGAGGGTGTAGCAGGCCGATTCGAGGGGGAGCACCGGAAGTTCCGGTACCACGCTCGCGGCGTGCTCGTCGCCGGAATCGGTGCGGACCAGGGCCGCACAGCGGGCGGCGAACGCGCCGTCGAAGAAGACGCCCCCGGCGATCGCGTCCGCTCCGTCGCGCAGTGCGGCGGCCGTCCGCTCGTGCGCTCGGTGCAGCGCCGCGACGGTCTCGGCCGCGGTGCCCGGTTCCGGCGCATCGATTCCGACGACATCGAGTCCGGGCAGGTCGACGGCCTCGTGTTCGGGCAGCAGTACACCGGCGCCGGCCTCGACCCGCGCTACCAGACCCAGTTCGGCATCGAGCGCGCGCAGCAGCGCGAACTCGCAGTGCGCCGCCGCCACCAGGTCACCGGTGCTGCACACGACACGATCACCGACCAGAATCAATCGCGGCCCTCCTGCGCCTCGGACACCCGCACCCGGCCGTCGCGTTCTTGTGTGCCGAGTCGCGACTCAGCGTAATCAGTCGAGGTAGAACGGCGTGGCGTGAGGGGGGCGTGTCGTCGTATGGTCTGGACGGGCGCGTGTGAAAAGACATCGGAGCGCGGACCGGGGCGGAGTCGAAGACCGGTGCGGCGCCGAGCGTGGAAGGGGTTGCCGGATGCCGTTTTTCGACGGGGCTCGGGGGCGCCTGCACTATCGGCAGTGGCTGGTGGAGCGGCCGCGGGCGGTGCTCGCGCTGCTACCGGGCACCGGTCAGCACAGCGGGCACTACCACCGCTTCGCCCGCGGCCTCGCCGCCGCATCGATCGAGGCGTGGGCACTCGATGTGCCGGGTCAGGGCCTGAGCGAGGGCGATCCGCGGGCGCCCGGCACGCCCGCCGAACTGGCCGCCGACGCGCGCGCGTTCGTCACGCTGGTGCGCACCCGGCGTCCCGGGACGCCGCTGATCGTGGCCGGTCATTCGCTCGGCGCGGCCACCGCGCTGACCGCGCCGCCGGAGTGCGCGGGCCTCGTCCTCACCGGAACTCCGCGCCGGGCGATCGAATCCGGACCGGTGTTGCCGCCGGGTTTGCCGGTCCTGCTGCTGCACGGCGTCGACGACCGCCGCGCCCCTATCGATCCGATTCGGGACTGGACGACGCGGGCGCAATCGGTAGGGTTGCGGTTGCGCGAGTATGCCGATGCCGGGCACGATCTGCTGCACGAACCGGTGCAGGCACAAGTCACCGCCGACATCGTGGAGTGGATCCAGGGCGTCGTCGCGGAACCGGTGCGCCCGTGATGTGAGCACGAGAAAGGGGGACCGGTGCGATCGCAAGAACCGGGGGACCTGCGTAGTGATGTCGCGGCCCTGACCCAGGCGGTCGACGACGGTCGGCTGTGGATCGACGGCGTGCTCGTCGCCGAGGGCGTGCACGAGCGCTGTGCCCGGCGCTACGAACAGCTCGCCGATCAAGTGGAGCAACAGATCCGGACGCTGCGCGCGGCCGCGTCGCTGCCCGGATTCGGCGGCTTCGAATCGGGCAACGCGCTGCGCCGCGGCTTCGAGGACAAGGCGGCGCAAGGCGCGGAGCGGTTGCAGGAGTACGCCGATGCCGCCCGGCAGCTGGCGCAGGCGCTGCGCGCGGCGGCCGCCGCCTACACCGAGGGCGACGCGGAGATGTCCGCGGTGATCGGGCGCGTCGGCGCCGATACGGTGGGGGTGGGCCATGCGTAGGATCAGCGGAAATCAGGCCGCCGAGCCCGATCCCGACTACTCGCCGACGGTCGAGGTCTTCGATCGGATGCGCTACGACGAGATCTATCGCGGTGTGCTGCAAATGAATCCCGAGGTGCTGACGGCCGGTCGGCAGACCTGGCAGAACGCGGCCGCCGGGGTCGGCGACGCGGTTCAGCAGGCGCACGCGGAGATTCGCGGCGCCATCACGGACGGCTGGCGCGGCAGCGCCGCCGAGCAGGCCGTCGTCGCGATGCAGGCCTTCGAGGAACTGGGACAGCATGTGGCCGACGTGATGTCGGCGGTCGCGCAGCGGCTCGGGCAGGCCAACGACGCCGCCGAGACATTGCGCGGTGCGGTGTCGAGGCCGGTGGACGTGGGCGCGGATCTGGAAGCGGCGCTGCTGGATCCGAAGCGCGCCACGCTCAATGTCGCCGCGCAGAAGCAGGCCGAGGGCCTGCGCCAGGACGTGGTCCGAGTGATGGACACGGTGTACGCGGGCGCGTTCGTGCCGACCGGCAACGGTGTGCCGGGATTCCCGCAGGGCGGAATGTACCCGGCGCCCGAGGAACCGGGCCCCGGGCCCGGTGTCGACAGCGGGCCGGACGCGACCGATTCGCCGGCGGGGCCGGATTCCGTCATCGCCGGTGTCCCGAATGTGACTGTGCCGCAAGCTGTCAACGGCGAGCAGATAGCCGAATCCGAAGACAATTCCGGCGATCCGGCCGAGCCGGGTGACGACACCGTGGCTCCGGCCGCGGTCGCGCCCGCCGCGGCGACCACCCCCGCCGCCGTGGCCGCCGCGGAGCCCGTGGCGGCACCGGCGTCCGACCGTCCGGCGGCGGCGGTGGCTCCGGCGAGCGTGGCGAATACCGTTGCGCCGCACGGCATACCGGCTTCGGGCCGGGCCGCCGCGGCGACGCCCGCGCCGGGCCCGGTGGCGGTGGTGGCTCCGCGCCGGCCCGCCGGGGCGGCCACCACGGCGCAGAGTTCCGAGGATCAGCGCAAGCGCGAGGATCAGGAGCAGCGCCACGAACCGACCTCCGACGCCGTGGGCGGAATGGGCGCCGGTGTGGTCGGCGGTCTGGCGGGCAGTGCGCTGGCCGCCGGTGACGCCGTCCGCTCCGGCCCGGGTATTCCGGTGCCGCCCAAGCGTTCCCAGTACGACGAGGACGACGACGAGGAGTACTACGATTTCGACGAGCCGACCTACCTGGAGCCGGCCGAGCCCGGCACCGAGCTGGTCGGTCAGCTCGATCCGACCACGCCCCCGGTGGTCGGCGAATGGGCCGAGGACTACTGACGGCCGGATGAGCGAGATCCCTTCGACCGAGGCGGGCCGCCGCCGGTGAGATGGACCCTCACCCCGGACCAGTTCGCGCTGGCCTGGGAGCGGACCGACGGCGACCGGATCCCGTATCCGCTGGCGGTGCGCCTGTCCGCCCGGGACAGCGCCGAACGCGCCGCCCAGCTGCCCGCCCTGCGCGAGTGGTGCGACAACACGCTGGACCCGGATCTGGAGGCGGCCCTGCGGGTCCTGTCGCGCCCGGCGATCCAGGTGGAGGTGGTCGGCGAGCACGGTCTGCCCGGACAGGTGCAGCCGGTGCGGGTGCTCGGTGCGACCGCGGGGCAGGTCACGGTGGTCGCGGCGCAGCGCGCGGGGGACAGCCCCGACCGTGGTTCCGACGTCCGGCTGTTCGTCGGAGCCCCGAAAGTTCTTGCGGCGCGCGTGGTTTCGGTGCTGCCGGAGAATTCTCCGGGCGCCGGTCCGCGGCACACCGCGCCGCTGGACCGCGTGCGGGAGGACAGCCGGGATCTGGTGACGGTGCCGGTCGCGGGTCCGACGATCTCGGCGCGGATGCGACGGCTGCTCCGGCAACCCCGCGACGGTATCGGCCAGATCGTCGTCTCGGCCCGCCGCGCCGACGGGTCCATGCGCCCCCTCGGCGTGCTCTGCTGGATCGATGTCGCGGGCGACGGCCGCTACACGGTGCGCACCCGCGCCGAGGTCGACATCGTCCCCGTGAACGCCGAAACCTTTGCCGCCCAGCTCCGCCCGCTGGTCGCCGCCGCCGAACGTCTGGTCGCCGAGCCCGCCGATTGGTGAGTGCGCGTCGGCGTCAGCCCGGCCGAAGCGCGCCGGACAGGAGGCGCTATTCCCGGCTTTCTCCCGGACCGGGATTGTGTTCGGGAATCCCCGATCGGATGATGTCGATGACCTCGTCGTCGCTCAGTTGGTGGAAGTCCTCGTAGGCGCCGCCGACGCCGCCGAGCACGCGGGGCACCAGGGGACAGACCGTCTCGTCGGCGAGTTTGCCGACTCGGTGCAGGGCCTCGGGGGAGGAGACGGGCACCGCCACAATGATCCGGCGGGGTTCGAGCAGTCGGACGATGCGGCACGCCACCGCGACGGTCGCGCCGGTGGCCATGCCGTCGTCGACGATCACCACCGTGCGGTTCCGCGGCGTGACGGGTGGTGCGTGCGCGCGCAGGATCCGTTGGCGGCGTTGCAGTTCCGTGTGTTCCAGTTCCTCGGTCTCGGCCAACTGGGCCGGTGTCACGTCGGTGTGATCGACCACGTCCTGGTTCAAGACCCGCAGGCCGCCTTCGCCGATCGCGCCCATGGCCAGTTCGGGCTGCCAGGGCACGCCGAGTTTGCGTACCAGCAGTATGTCGAGGTCGCCGCCGATCACCGCGCGGACCGCGGCCGCCACCGGCACCCCGCCGCGCGGCAGTCCGAGCACCAGCGGGTCCGACGCCCGCAGGTGCAGTAGCGACTCACCCAGCGCGCGACCGGCGGTGGCGCGATCCGGATAGATCATGGTCCGTCCAGTCTAGCCGTGTGCGCTGGTCACTACCCGGGCTCGACGGTGAACCGGCGCAGCGACAGGCTCGGATTGGTGGCGCGCACCTGCTCGAGATGCGCGAGATCGACTCGGGCCGTGGCGATTCCGGCCGTCTCACCGAGTTCGGCCAGCAGCGTGCCGGCCGGGTCCACGATCATCGAGGCGCCCGCGCCGCGCGGCCCGGCCTGATCGGCGGCGGCGACGTAGACGGTGTTCTCGATCGCGCGGGCGCGCAGCAGCGTCGTCCACTGGTCGACCTTCGCCGGGCCCGGAATCCATTGCGCCGGAAGCAGCAGCACGTGCGCACCGGCGGCGGCGACGCGCCGGCAGCCCTCGGGGAAGCGCAGGTCGAAACAGGTCTGTAGGCCGAACACCACGCCGTCGACGGTGAAGACGGCCGGGTCGGTGATCTCGCCCGGCAGCACCACGTCCGACTCCCGGAATCCGAAGGCGTCGTACAGATGTACCTTGCGGTACACCGCCGCGAACTCGGCGTCCGGCGCCGCCGCGACGAGCGTGTTGTAAATGCGGTCGGACTCCCCGCCGCCGGGCGCCTCCACCACGCCCGCCACCAGGTGCACCCCGAATTCGGCTGCCAGGCCGCGCAAGCCGTCGACCCACGGCCCGGTGATCGGTTCCGCCGCCTCGACCACCCGCCGATCCAGCCGGGTCACCGCGAACATCGAATACTCCGGCGCGACCACCACCCGCGCGCCGTGCTCGGCCGCCGCGCGCACCTGTTCGCGCAGCGTCGCCAGGTTGGCGTCCTTGTCGGTGTAGGGGCCGAACTGCACCACGGCGACATCGAGGGACGGGGCCGGTTCCGGAGTCTCCGCGGGCGCGGCGGCCCCGCCGGGTTCCAGCCCGGCGGCCGGCGGCCGGGGTGCGCCCGCGGCCGTCGCCCCCGAGTAGCTGACGACCACCGACGTCGCTTCGCCCCGTGCGCCGGGCTCGGATCCGGTGGTGGTGGCGGAGTTCGCGGGTGCGCCGGTGACGTCGGGCACGGTCGGCTCGTGCGGTTGCATAGGTCTCACCGTATTGGCCCGAGGGTCGGGGCGGCCACCGCCACGAAGTAAAGTACTGGTCAATGAGCACCTCACCGGTCGACAGTGGTTCCTTCGCCGACGACGAGAGGGACGTAACCGACCCGTCCTTCGCCGATCTCGGTATCGACGATCGCATTCTGACAGCGATCGCCGACGTCGGCTACGAGTCACCGTCGCCGATCCAGGCGGCGACGATTCCGCCGCTGCTCACCGGGGCCGACGTGGTCGGTCTGGCGCAGACCGGAACGGGCAAGACGGCCGCGTTCGCCATTCCGATCCTGATGGGTCTGGAGAACCGCGGCAAGGCCCCGCAGGCGTTGGTGCTGGCGCCCACCCGCGAGCTGGCGATCCAGGTGGCGGAGGCCTTCGGCCGCTACTCCGCGCATCTGCCCGGCGTGCACGTGCTGCCGATCTACGGCGGCCAGAACTACGCCGTGCAGCTGTCCGGACTGCGCCGCGGCGCCCAGGTGGTGGTCGGCACCCCCGGGCGCGTCATCGACCATCTCGAGCGCGGCACGCTGGACCTGTCCCAGCTGCGGTACCTGGTGCTGGACGAGGCCGACGAGATGCTCAAGATGGGTTTCCAGGAGGACGTCGAGCGGATCCTCGCCGACACCCCGGCCGAGAAGCAGGTGGCGCTGTTCTCCGCGACCATGCCGGGGGCGATCCGCAAGATCTCCAAGCAGTATCTGAAGGAGCCGGTCGAGATCACGGTCAAGGCCAAGACCGCGACCGCGACCAATATCGGCCAGCGCTGGGTGCATGTATCGCACCATCGCAAGTTGGACGCCCTGACGCGCATCCTCGAGGTCGAGCCGTTCGAGGCGATGATCATCTTCGTGCGCACCAAGCAGGCGACCGAGGAACTGGCCGAGAAGCTGCGTTCGCGCGGCTATTCGGCGGCCGCCATCAACGGCGACATCGCGCAGAACCAGCGCGAGCGCACCATCGGTCAGCTCAAGTCGGGTGCGTTGGACATCCTGGTCGCCACCGACGTGGCCGCGCGCGGGCTGGACGTCGACCGCATCTCGCACGTGGTCAACTACGACATCCCGCACGACACCGAGTCCTACGTGCACCGCATCGGCCGTACCGGCCGGGCCGGTCGCAGTGGTGAGGCGCTGCTGTTCGTCGCGCCGCGCGAACGCCGCCTGCTGGACGCGATCGAGCGCGCCACCCGCCAGCCGCTGACAGAGATGCGGCTGCCGAGCGTGGAGGACGTCAACGCGCAGCGGGTGGTGAAGTTCCACGACGCCATCACCGAGAATTTGGCCTCGCCGAATCTGGCGCTGTTCCGCAAGCTGATCGAGGACTACGAGGCCGAGCACAACATCCCGCTGGCCGACATCGCCGCGGCGCTCGCGGTCGGCGGCCACGACGGCGACAACTTCTTCATGGAGCCCGAGCCGGAGCCGGAGCGGCGCGAGCGGGGACCGCGCAAGTTCGACGACCGGGAACGTCGCCCGGAGCCGAGCGGGACCGGCCACCACCGTGCCACCGGTGCGGAGATGGCGACCTACCGGATCGCCGTCGGCAAGCGTCACCGCGTGGTGCCGGGCGCCATCGTCGGCGCGATCGCCAACGAGGGCGGTCTGCGGCGCAGCGACTTCGGCCACATCAGCATCCGGCCCGACCACAGCCTGGTGGAACTGCCGGCGGACCTGCCGCCCGAAACCCTGGACGCGTTGCGCCGCACCAGGATCAGCGGCGTCCTGATCCAGCTGCAACCCGACCAGGGCCCGCCCGGCCAGCGCCCTCTCGGCCGCGCCCCGCGCCGCCCCGAACGCCGCCCGGATCGCCGCAAGCCCCGCTCCTGACCCGCGCTCCGCGTACCGGCCTGCTATTCGAAACCGTGACGCGGAGATGCCGATGCGGGTGACGCGCGGAAGAAGCTGTCCCGCATTTCCGCGGGGCTCATCGCATAGCGCTGTTGGAATGCCGCTCGGAAACCGCTGAGGGACCCGAATCCGGATGCGAACGCGATGTCGCCGATGGGGCGGTGTGGATCGCGCAGGCGCAAGAGAGCCTGATCGAGACGGCGGAGACGCAGCAATTTCCCGGGTGTCGTCCGGCCGGTCTCTTTCAACGCCGAGGTGAGGGTGGTGAGCGAGCAGCCCAGGTGCTCGGCGATCGCCGCCGGGGTGAGGTTCGGGTCGTCCGAATGTGTGTGGATATGGATGCGGGCACGCTCGGCGAGGGCGGCGCGGCCGTGCAGTTGGTGCGCACGGTCCTGATCCAGTGCTGATTCGAGCAGGTTCAGCAAATGGCGGCTGCCTTGGATGAATTCGCTCGCGGTCATTCTGCCGGCGAATCGGGCGAGGATGCGGAGCTGGGCGGCCAGCATGGCGATCAGGGGCCGATCCGGTGTCAGGGTCAGGGGTGCGCGGCCGCTGAGCTGCCCGATGACCGGGCCGTCGGGGATGGTGAGAATGAGCGCGCGGGCGTGCGCCGCGTGGGCCAGCGCCATGGGTGCGTCCATGCGGATCAGTCCGAGTTCTCCGGTGCCGATCTCGGAGCTCTCATCGGCCTGCGACAGGCTGATCCGGCCATGTGTCGGAAGGACGAGCCTGCCGCTGTGGTCGTCGTCGCCGCGGGCATGCCGGGCGGTGCGGCGGTACCGGATCGTGTCCGAGGCGAAGGTGACGAGCTGCTGGTCGGCGCAGCGCTGCACCGTGGTCGAGCCGGAAAAGTCCTGCACGGACGCGAAATCGAATGCCATGCGACCGTGGTTGTGCTGCACGTGAGCTTCCCAGCACGCCGTGCGTTCGGCCGGCGGGACCGCGCGCGTGTCCAGCCCGGTCGCCAGGTATTCCGTCTCCACCTCGAGCCCCTGCGAAAATCTGTCGCCATACCCGTCGAAATCTGTTCGTATCACGGGTTATTCGCGTCCTAATCTCTGTCATTGTGCACTGATTCGACATACAGCGCACCACTCGACGAGGAGGCGTGAGCGATCGTGAAAATAGCCGATATCGGTGGTATCGACGTGGCTTACCAAGACGAGGGACCGCAGGGCGGCATCCCGATCGTTTTGTCGCACAGCTTGTTCTTCGACTCGTCCATGTTCGACGAACTGGCCGCCCGCTATGTGGCGCAGGGCTTCCGGGTGATCTCCTACGACCACCCGGGACAGGGGCGCAGCGGAGATGCGACGACCGACCGTTTGACGGTCGATGCGCTCGCCACGACTGCCGCCGGCCTGATCGCCCGCCTCGATCTCGGACCCGTCCATTTCGTCGGTAACAGCCTCGGCGGAATGGTGGCCGTGCGTCTGGTGGCGCGCCGGCCGGAATTGTTGCGGAGCGCCGTGGCGTTGGGATCGTCGGCGCGCTCGGAACTCAAAGTTGTCGAATACGCTCCGCTCGCTACGCATTTGACCGCGTATGGTGCGCGCGAACGCGCCGACATCATCCTGCACATCATGTTCGGAGACGACACGCTCGCCGAGGGCGGCGCTATGGTTCGGCGATGGCGTGACCATATCGCCGCGCTGCCGCCGCGGATCGGGCCTGCCGTGAAGGGCGTGATCTACCGCGGCGACATGGAAAACGAACTGCGCCTCGAACGTGCGGCCGGTGATCGCGTCGTTCCGGTGCTGGCTATCGCGGGCGAGCAAGACCACGCATATGAACCGGCCATCGCCGCGGAGCACCTGGCCGCCGCCACCGCCGGACGTTCGGTCGTCCTCCCCGGCTGCGGCCACTCGGTGGGCCTCGAGAAGCCGCGCGAGGTATTCGAGGAAACCACCGCGTTCTTCGCGGAGACCGCCGCCCTGGGCACCGGATAGCGATCCGATCACCGGCCGAGTGGTAGGCGTCAGTTGTCGCCGGTGGGGGCCGCGTTGGTGTCGGGGGCGGTCAGTTGGGCCTCGGTGGACGCGGGGCCGGGGGCGGACGGGGTGGACTGGCCCGGGCGGGTGGGTTCCGGCCTGGGGGCGTACGGATCGGTCAGGGGGTTGGGGTAGACCGTGACGACACCGATGGTGGGGGCCATGACGCAGGTGGCGCCGGGGTAGCCGATCGTGCCCCACATGCCGGCGACGATGGTCCCGGGTCCGCTGTCGACGGTCTTGGTCAGGCTGGGCGTCCCCGTGTCGGTGCGCTCGTCCAGCGTCGCGACCCCGCTGCGCCCGTTGCCGGTGTTCAGCCAGGCCACGGTCAGACCGGAGGCGGTGGGATAGCCCCACATGTTCGGGGTGGCCTGGAAGCGCACGGTGGCGTACTCACCGGCGATGCCGCGGTCGGGTCCGGGCACACCCGCGGCGCCGGCGACCGCGGTCAGCGAGATCGGGAAGTTGGTACCGCAGCCGAACGTGGGCGCCTGGTACCAGAACGGCGTGAAACCACCCGCGATGTGGTCGAGCTCGGCGGCGGCGATCAGCTGTGCCGAATTCGCCAGCGCGCCGACACCTGCCTGCGCGGCGGGATCCGGGCCGACGGCCGCGCCGAGCTGCGCGACGGCGGCATCGATCGGCGACGCGGCGGGTTCGGCGGCGGCGCTGCCCAGCCCGGTCGCCACACTCATGCCGCAGGCGGCCGCGACGGCGGCCAGGCGTGCGAAGGTCTTGCCGTTCACTGGTCGTGCTCCCTCATCGTGAACTCCCACTCGCAGCAACGTACCAGCTCGGGGTGGTGAGGTGGGCGCACCTGCCGGTCGCGGGCGGATTCGGCGGGAATCGCGGTGTGATCCAGGCGACAGGCTTAGATTACCGAAGGGTAGGTTTGATGCCGGACATTCGAACACGGTGGGAGACGCCCATGAAACTTGCCCTGTCACCCGACGAGGTGGCCTTCCGGGACGACCTGCGCCGGCTCTATCGCAGTGCGATTCCGGCCGAGATCCGCGAGAAGGTGGAGTTCGGGCGCGAGCTGTCCCGCGAGGACATCGTCACCTCGCACAAGACCCTGCACGAGCACGGCCTGGCCGTGCCGAACTGGCCGGTCGAGTGGGGCGGCAAGGACTGGACCCCGATCCAGCGCCACATCTGGGAAGACGAAATGCAGCTCGCGTGCGTACCCGAGCCATTGACGTTCAACGCCAACATGATCGGCCCCGTGATCGCCCAATTCGGTTCGCAGGAACTGAAACAGCGATTCCTGCCGCCCACCGCGGCCCTCGACATCTGGTGGTGCCAGGGCTTCTCCGAGCCCGACGCCGGTTCCGATCTGGCGGCGCTGCGCACCACCGCGGTGCGCGACGGCGACTCCTACATCGTCAACGGCCAGAAGATCTGGACCACGCTGGCGCAGTACGCGGACTGGATCTTCTGCCTGGTGCGCACCGACCCGAACGCGCCGAAGAAGCAGGCCGGCATCTCGCTGCTGCTGTTCGACGTCAAGACGCCCGGCGTCACGATCCGGCCGATCAAGCTGATCGACGGCCACCACGAGGTCAACGAGGTCTTCTTCGAGAATGTCCGGGTCCCCGCCGACCAGCTCGTCGGCGAGGAGAACATGGGTTGGACGTACGCGAAGTTCCTGCTCGGCAACGAACGCACCGGCATCACCGGCGTCGGCCGTACCAAGGTCCGGCTCGCGGTGGCGAAGAAGTACGCGGCGCAGACGAAGGTGGCGGGCGGCACCCTGCTGGCCGACCCGGTGTTCGCCGCGCGGGTAGCGGAGCTGGAGAACGAACTCCTGGCGCTCGAGTTGACGCTGCTGCGGGTGGTGGCCAATTCCAGTGAGGGCAAGCCTAATCCGGCCTCGTCGGTGCTGAAACTGCGGGGCACCGAACTCCAGCAGGCCGCGACCGAACTGCTGCTGGACGTCGCGGGCCCGGACGCCCTGCCGGTCGGCGCCGCGGACATCGGCTCCCCGGACTGGGCGCAGCGCACCGGTCCCAGCTATCTGAACTACCGCAAGACCACCATCTACGGAGGTTCGAGCGAGGTGCAGCGCACCATCATCGCCTCCACCATCCTCGGATTGTGAGGCGCCGCCATGGATTTCGAACTCACCGATGAACAGGTGCTGCTCCGCGACACCGTGCGCGACCTGCTGGCGCGGGCCTACGACCCGGAAACGCGATTGAAGGTGCTCGAGACCGATCTCGGCTGGAGCCGCGAGGTATGGTCGCAGCTGGCCGAATTGGGCGTGCTCGGGCTGAGTTTCGCCGAGGAGGACGGCGGCATGGGCGCCGGGCCGGTGGAGACCATGGTCGCCATGGAGGAGATCGGCCGGCGGCTCGCGCCGGAGCCGCTGCTGGACGCGGTGCTGCTGCCGGGCGGGCTGATCGCCCGCGCGGGCAGCGCCGAGCAGCGGCAGCGCGTATTGCCGGAAGTGGCGGCGGGCAATGTCCTGCTGGCCTTCGCGCACGAGGAGCCGGGATCTCGGTGGCCGGCCCCCGAGGTGGCGACGCGGGCCGCGGCCGCCGGCGCCGGCTACCGCCAGACCGGCGGGGAAAACCCGGTGCCGCCCGGGGATTTCGCCGGCCGCCGGGTGGTCAG
>NZ_JARWOP010000344.1 GCF_029868745.1 Nocardia wallacei
GGGGAGAACAGATTCAGCAGCTTGCGTACGGCCGCCACACCGGCCGCGTCGGTGTGCTCGCTCGACAGCACCATCGGCTCCAGGCCGTGGCGCTCCATGGCGGCCAGGTAACCGCGCCGCCGCGGGGGGGGGGGGGGGGCCGCCCCCGCCCCGGCGGGGGGGGGGGCGCCGCGTTTCGGGAGAAGAAGGCCCCCATTCACGCCCTCAACTTGGTATTCCTCCTGTTCGCGGCCCGGCTCGATTCTGGACCGACGGAGCGGGGGAGCGAAGCGGAGGAGCGGAGGAGGGAAGAATCGAGCCTCAGGGGCCGCGAACCGCGACGCCGAAGGCGGCGCCAAAATTACAGGAGCACGCGATGGCCGATATCACGGCCCCGTCCGCGATCGACGACATTCTGGCCGAGCACTCCGGCCTGGAGATGCAGTTGTCGGATCCGGCGCTGCACAACAATCCGGGCGAGGCCCGTCGCGTCGGCAAGCGGTTCGCCGAACTCGCTCCGATCATGTCCACCTACACCAAGCTGCAGGCCGCGCGCGACGATCTGGCCGCTGCTCGGGAACTGGCCGCCGACGACGCCTCGTTCGCCGCGGAGGTCCCGGGTCTGGAGCAGCAGGTAACCGAGCTGGAGCAGACGCTGACCGATCTGCTCGCGCCGCGCGACCCGCACGACGCCGACGATGTGGTGCTCGAGGTGAAGTCGGGGGAGGGCGGCGAGGAATCCGCGCTGTTCGCCGCCGACCTGGCCCGCATGTACATCCGCTATGCCGAGCGGCACGGCTGGAAGGTGGAGGTGCTCGATGCCAACATCTCCGACCTGGGCGGCTACAAGGAAGCGACGTTCTCGATCAAGAGCCGCGAGCCCAGCCGGGACGGTGTGTGGTCACGGCTGAAGTTCGAGGGTGGTGTGCACCGCGTGCAGCGGGTGCCGGTCACCGAATCGCAGGGCCGCATCCACACCTCGGCCGCGGGCGTGCTGATCTATCCGGAGCCGGACGAGGTCGAGCAGGTGCAGATCGACGAGTCGGATCTGCGCGTGGACGTCTACCGGTCGTCCGGCAAGGGCGGCCAGGGCGTCAACACCACCGACTCGGCGGTGCGGATCACGCATCTGCCCACCGGGATCGTGGTCACCTGTCAGAACGAACGGTCGCAGCTGCAGAACAAGATTCGCGCCATGCAGGTGCTGGCGGCGCGGTTGCAGGCGCTGGCCGAGGAGCAGGCGGACGCGGAGGCGGCGGCCGGGCGGGCCAGCCAGATCCGCACGGTGGACCGGTCCGAACGCATTCGCACCTATAACTTCCCGGAGAACCGGATTACCGATCATCGCATCGGGTTCAAGGCCCACAATCTGGATTCGGTGCTCGACGGCGACTTGGACGCGCTCCTCGACGCCCTGGGTGAGGCGGACCGTGCGGCCCGGCTTGCTGTCGAATAACTCACGGCACCGAACGGTCGGCTTCGTGGGTATTCGTGTCCGGTGACCCGGCCGCGTCGGGCACGCTGGACGATGTGACCCGAGTTCCCTTACGCCCAGCGGTCCTGGCGGCCGAGCAGACGCTCCAGGCCGCGGGGGTGCACAGTCCGCGCGTCGACGCCGAGTCGCTGGCCGCCCACGTCCTCGGCGTGGAACGCCCACGGCTGGCGCTGATTCCGATGGTGACGCCCGAACAGCTGGGGGAATTCCAGAAGCTGGTGGCGCGGCGCGCGGAGCGGGTGCCGCTCCAGCACCTCACCGGCACGGCGGCGATGGGGGAGATCGACTTGGTCGTGGGGCCGGGGGTGTTCGTGCCGCGACCGGAGACCGAGCTGCTTTTCGCTTGGGCGCTGGCGCAATTGGAGGCAGCCGGGCACGAGCATCCGCCGATCGTCGTGGACCTGTGCACGGGGTCGGGGGCGCTGGCACTGGCGATCGCGCACGCGCGTCCCGACGCCGAGGTGCACGCGGTGGAACTCGATCCGGCCGCGCTGAACTGGGCCCGGCGCAATGCCGACCGCTGCGCCGCCGCCGGTGACACCCCGATCACCCTGCACGCCGGCGATGTCACCGACCCATCGATCCTGGCGGACCTCGACGGCCGCGTCGACGTGGTGGTCGCCAACCCGCCCTACATCCCCACCTCGGCGCGGCTGGATCCCGAAGTGCGCGACCACGATCCGCATCTGGCCCTGTTCGGTGGCGCCGACGGCCTGGATGTCATCCGCCCCATGGTCGGCACCATCGCCCGCCTGCTCCGCGGCGACGGCGTGGCGGCGGTCGAGCACGACGACACCAACGGCTCCCAGACCGCCGCCCGTTTCACTGCGCACGGCGGTTTCACGGCGGTCGCCGAGCACCCAGACCTCGCCGGCCGACCCCGCTTCGTGGCCGCCCTCCGCATCCGCGCCGACTGATCGCCGATTTGCCTCAGGTATGCCCGAGGCGGATACGGCAGGCGTCGGCGATGGCGGCGGTGTCCCAGTAGAACGGCCGAACCTCGGCAATGCGGCCGTCGGCGACGGTAATGGTCTGCAGGATCGGAAACTGCAGATCCCGGCCCGTCGCCCGCGCTCGGGCACTGACCCAGGTCCGGACGACCAGCGGCGACACCTCACCGAGATAGGTCTGCTCGACCATCTCGAACCGCTCCCACACCCCGCTCATCGCGCGAAAGAATTGCTCCATCCCGTCATGCCCGCGCCAGATTCCCCCGTAGGGCAGCCCCTCGGCCTGATACAGCACGACATCCGGCGCGAAGAACGGCGCCAGCGTCGCAAACGACGCCCGCCCCGGCCCACCCGCCGCCAGATACTCCGCCTCCGCCCGATACATCCCCTCGAGCACGTCTACATCGGGCCTCACCCGTGAAGTGGTCATGTCAACCACTATCGAACCCGCCTTCGCCGCCCGCTGGCGCAAATCCGACCCCGCGCTCGTTCGGAAGCATTGCCGCCCATGGTCGTGAGCGTCTCGGCGCGCCCACCCGCTCGGTGGGAGCGTCGCATCGGTGCTGGCCATCGCGGTACGCGGGGCTCGGCACCCTGCCGGAAGGCGTGCGGTGAGACACATTCAATAGACTCAGCGCCGTGAGTACCGTCTACGACTGCTCCGATCCCGACTCTCGGGCCGCCGGGCTGACCGCCGCGCGGACGACCCTGAAATCCGGACGGCTTGCCGTGATCCCCACCGATACGGTGTACGGCCTTGCCGCCGACGCGTTCGATTCGGCGGCCGTCGCCGCGCTGCTCGCCGCCAAGCGACGCGGGCGGGACATGCCGGTGCCGGTGCTGGTCGGGTCCTGGAACACCATCGATGGACTGGTGTTCTCGGTGCAGTCGCAGGCGCGGGATCTGATCCGGGCGTTCTGGCCCGGCGGGCTGAGTCTGGTGGTGCAGCAGGCGCCCTCGCTGGCGTGGGATCTCGGTGATGCGCGCGGGACGGTCATGCTGCGCATGCCGCTGCATCCGATCGCGCTGGAACTGCTGCGCGAGGTGGGGCCGCTGGCGGTGTCGAGCGCCAACGTCTCCGGGCAGCCGCCCGCCACGACCGCCGACGAGGCCCGCGATCAGCTGGGCGAACTGGTCGGCGTGTACCTCGACGGCGGGAAGGCCGAGCACGGCCGCCCGTCCACCATCGTCGACCTCACCGCCGACACTCCGCGGATCCTGCGCGAGGGCGCCGTGACCACGGCGCAGGTGGCCGAGGTGCTGGGCGTGTCGCCGGACCGGCTGACATCCGAAGCCGCACGGTGATGGCCTGGTAGATGGGATTCAGTCAGAGCGCGGTGGTTCCGCTGCGCGAGCTGCTGCTGGTGCTGCTCGTGTCGGCGGTGGTGACCTTGCTGTCCACCGGCGGCATTCGGGTGCTGGCGATCGCCTTCGGTGCGGTGGCGGTGCCCCGGGAACGCGACGTGCACGTGAAGCCGACGCCGCGCATGGGCGGCGTCGGCATGTACATCGGCGTGGTCGCCGCCGTGCTGTTCGCGCACCAGCTGCCCGCGCTGCGCCGGGGCTTCGATTTCGCGCCGGATATCCCCGCGGTGCTCGTCGCCAGCACGCTGATCGTGCTGGTGGGCATCGTCGACGATCGCTGGGGCCTGGACGCCCTCACCAAATTCGTCGGCCAGATCACGGCGGCCGGTGTCATGGCCGTCATCGGGTTGAGCTGGGTCGTCGTCTACAACCCGTTCAACCAGACCACGGTCGTGCTCGATGCGTTGCAGGGCGGACTGGTGACGGTCGTCGTCACCGTCACCATGATCAACGCGATGAATTTCGTCGACGGCATGGACGGCCTGGCCGCCGGACTGGGCCTGATCTGCGCGGGCGCGGTGTTCGTGTTCTCGATGGGACTGCTCTACGCGCAGGGCGGTGACGTCAGTACCTATCCGCCCGCGCTGCTGGCCGCCGCACTCGCCGGCGCCTGCCTGGGATTCCTCCCGCACAATTTCCAGCCGGCTCGCATATTCATGGGCGACTCCGGTTCCATGCTCATCGGCCTCATGCTGGCCGCCATCTCCACGGGCGCCTCCGGTCGAATTCCGCTCACCGGATACGGACCCCGCGACTTCGTCGGTCTCCTTTCCCCGCTGTTGCTGGTGGGCGCGGTGATGTTCATTCCCGTATTGGACCTGGTGCTGGCTATCGTGCGCCGGGTGCGCGCGGGCGTGAGTTTCTCCACTCCGGACAAAATGCATCTGCATCACCGGCTGTTGCAGATCGGACATTCGCAGCGGCGGGTGGTGCTGACCATCTATCTGTGGGTCGGTGTGCTGGCATTCGGGGCGGTCGGTACGTCTTTGATGGATCGCCGTCTCGTGGTGCTGCTGTTCGCCGCCGGGCTGGTATTCGCATTGGTGGTGACGGCGGTGCCGTCGCTGCGTGAGGCGCTCGGATTGCGGCGCTGGATACCGCGCGGGCGGGGCGCGCACACCGAATAGGTAGAGTGGCCCGCGTGAGCACGGCATCCGAGTACCATCCCGACGCCCCGCTGCGGGCGGCGCTGCGCTACGGCATCGCCGGTCTGATCGCGCTGGTGGTGCTCTCGGCCGTCCTCGGTTCGATTTTCGCCGGGCTGCCCGGCCTGTGGGGCGCGCTGATCGGCTCGGCCATCGGCGGCTTCTTCATTCTCACGACGGCGGCGTTGGTGCTGTTCAGCGCGAAATTGGACTCCGGCGTGCAGGGCATGGTGATGCTGGCCAGTTGGGTCGGCAAGCTGCTGGTCGTGATGATCGTGGTGGCCGTGCTGAAGCAGTTCGAGTTCTACAGTCCCGGCACCCTGTTCCTCACCGTGGTGGGCGCTCTGCTGATCGTTTTGGGCGCGGAGACGTACGGTCTTCTGCGCCAACGAGTTCCGGTGGTCGAGACGCCCGACGAGCGCGCCGACCAAGATCGTTCAAATGTTTGAGCGCACCCCCTACACGTTGTCGTAGATAGCTTGGTAAACTCTTTACCGTAAGCAGCTATCCCAGGGGCGATCACAAGATCGCAAACCTGGCGGTTATGCTTACAGCCGTGCCGGACCTGAGGGGGTTCGGCTCTGCACCGTCGACGATGTCGCCGACGTACAGACGCCACGGCGGGTGACCCCGCGCAGCTGCTGACGAACTCGAGCCGACCTGAGTCGACCACAAGATCGTCAATGTCCGATCGAACCGCGGGTGGAAACACGGCCCGCGGCCCGAACACGGGAGAGAACGCTGAGCGTCACCACTTTGGCGGGCGAGTTCCACGCGCCTTCGCTGTCAGATTTCTTCCCTCCAGCTGTGCTGTTCGAGGGGACGCCTTTCGAGCTCGACCGTTTGATGCTGATCCGCATCGTGATGGCGGCCGTTCTGATTGCGGTGATGTTGCTCGCATTCCGCAGCCCCAAGATCGTGCCGCGCGGTCTGCAGAACATCGCGGAGTACGGCCTGCTGTTCGTCAAGGAGCAGATCTGCGACGAAGTGCTCGGTAAGGAAACCGGCAGGAAGTATTTCCCGCTGATCGCGACGATCTTCTTCACGGTGCTGTTCCTGAACTTCTCCAGCATCATCCCGTTCTTGAACATCTCGTCGAACGCGCGGATCGGTATGCCGTTGGTGCTGGCCATCATCGCGTATATCGCGTTCAACGCCATCGGCATCAAGAAGTACGGCTTCTGGAAGTACATGCGCTCGAGCATCGTGGTGCCGGATGTTCCGCCCGCGATGCACGTGCTGCTGATTCCGATCGAGTTCATCTCGACCTTCATCCTGCGCCCGTTCACGCTGACCGTCCGACTCATGGCGAACATGCTGGCCGGACACGTCATGCTGGTGTTGTTCTTCTCGGCGACCCAGTTCTTCCTGTTCGACGGCGCCGCGTGGATGAAGGGTCTGTCGCCGTTCTCGCTGCTCGGTGGATTCGCTTTCACCTTGTTCGAGATGCTGGTGATCTTCCTGCAGGCTTACGTGTTCGCCCTGCTGACCGCCGTGTACATCGGTCTGGCTCAGCACGCGGATTCGCACTGACCGCACAACCGCACAAAGACTGAACCCACTCCGTCGCCGGGCGGGTGGGCAACAGAAAGGGAAAGAAAATCTCATGAGCCTCTCCTACGTGGCCGCCGAACTCGCTCAGACCTCCGAGAGGGTCAAGGGCTACGGCGCTATCGGTTACGGTCTGGCCGCCATCGGTCCGGGTATCGGCGTGGGCATCGTCGTCGGTAAGGCGATCGAGGGCATCGCCCGCCAGCCCGAGCTGCAGGGCACCATCCGGACCAACATGTTCCTGGGCATCGCGTTCACCGAGGCGCTGGCGCTGATCGGTCTCGTCGCCGGCTTCATCTTCTGATTGCCATGAACGGGATCCATTTGCTCGCCGAGGAAGCACCGGAGGACAGAAATCCGCTGCTCCCCGAGGTGTACGACATCGTATGGTCGCTCGTCGTCGTGGCCGTCATCGCGTTCGTCTTCTACAAGTACGTGATCCCGCGACTGTCGAAGGTGCTCGACGAACGGTCGAACAAGATCGAGGGCGGCATCGCCCGGGCCGAGGCCGCGCAGGCCGAGGCGCAGGCAACGCTGGAGCAGTACCAGCAGCAGCTGGCGGAGGCCCGGCTCGAGGCCGCGCGCATTCGTGAAGAGGCGCGCAAACAGGGTCAGCAGATCCTCGCGCAACTGCGGTCCGAGGCGCAGGCCGAGGCGGATCGCATCGTGGCGTCGGGGCACGCGCAGCTGGAGGCACAGCGCCAGCAGATCGTGACCGAGCTGCGGTCGGAGCTGGGCAGCACCGCCGTCGACCTGGCCGAGAAGATCATCGGGCAGTCGGTGTCGGACGAGGCCAAGCAGGCGGCGTCGATCGACCGGTTCCTCACCGAACTGGACGAGAAGGCCGGCATCGGGGTCGGAAGGTAACCATGCGCGAGCGGGTCGGCGGCCGAGCCGGCGGCCCCGCCCGGGCAGGGTCCCAACACAGTGAAAGTGGGAAGCATGTACGCAGCGAGCCGCGAGGCGAGTTCCCGTGCGCGGGAAGCTCTTTCGGCCGCTCTCACCGGGAGCGACTCCGTCGCCGCCACGACGGGCTCCGAACTGTTCGCCGTTGTCGCAGTACTCGACGACCAGCGTTCGCTGCGTGTGGCGCTCGCGGATAAGTCGGTGTCGAGTTCGGCGCGCGCCGAACTGGCCGAGCGCGTTTTCGGCGGGAAGATCAGCGCCGCCACCACGGCCGTGCTGACCACGGCCGTCGCTCAGGACTGGTCCCGCACCCGGGATCTGGTCGACACCCTGGTGCTGCTCGGGCGGGAGGCGCTGCTGCGGGCAGCGGCCGATCGCGGGCGCATCGACGCGGTGGAGGACGAGCTGTTCCGGCTCGGCCGCATCGTCGAGGACAACCCGAATCTGGAACAGGCGCTGGCCGATCGCGGTAAGACCGCGGCGGACAAGCGGAGCCTGCTCCAGCGGCTGCTCACCGGCAAGGTCGAGGACATCACCCTGCAGCTGGCAGAGCAGGCGGTCGGTCGCGCGCACGGTGATGTCGGCGTCGTCTTCGACGAGTTGTCCGACCTGGCGGCGTCGCTGCGCAAGCAGATCGTCGCGCACGTGCGGGCCGCCACCGCCCTGACACCGCAGCAGCGGGAGCACCTGGCGGCCTCGCTGCAGCGCATCTACGACAAGCCGGTCACGGTGCACGTCCAGGTCGACCCGGCCCTGCTGGCCGGTGTCGTCGTGCGGATCGGCGACGACGTGATCGACGGTAGCGCCGTCGGCCGACTGCAGCGCTTGCGCCAGTCCCTCGGGTGAGTCACCCGAGCACCGCAACCCCCGACATACCAGACCAGACAGCGAGAGCAGGAAGAACATGGCGGAGCTGACGATCTCCCCCGATGAGATCCGTAGCGCGATCGAGAGCTACACCCAGAGCTACACCCCCGAGACCTCCATCGAGGAAATCGGTGTCGTCACCGACACCAGCGACGGTATCGCCCACATCAGTGGCCTGCCGTCGGCGATGGCCAACGAGCTGCTCGAATTCCCGGGCGGCGTGCTGGGCGTCGCGCTGAACCTCGAGGACAACGCGATCGGCGCGGTCATCCTGGGTGAGTTCGACACCCTCGAGGAGGGCCAGCAGGTCCGCCGCACCGGTGACGTGCTCTCGGTGCCGGTCGGCGACAACTTCCTCGGCCGCGTGGTCAACCCGCTCGGCCAGCCGATCGATGGCCTGGGCGACATCGAGACCGACGAACGCCGCGTGCTGGAACTGCAGGCCGCGTCCGTGCTGGAGCGTCAGCCCGTCGGTGAGCCGATGGCCACCGGCATCACCGCCATCGACGCGCTGACCGCGATCGGCCGCGGTCAGCGTCAGCTGATCATCGGCGACCGCAAGACCGGCAAGACCGCGGTCTGCATCGACGCCATCCTGAACCAGAAGGCGAACTGGGAGTCGGGCGACCCCAGCAAGCAGATGCGCTGCATCTACGTCGCCATCGGTCAGAAGGGTTCGACCATTGCCGGCGTCAAGACCGCCCTCGAGGCGCACGGCGCGATGGACTACACCACCATCGTCGCCGCTCCGGCGTCGGACTCCGCGGGCTTCAAGTGGCTGGCCCCCTACACCGGCTCGGCCATCGGCCAGCACTGGATGTACCAGGGCAAGCACGTCCTGATCGTGTTCGACGACCTGTCCAAGCAGGCCGAGGCCTACCGCGCCATCTCGCTGCTGCTGCGCCGCCCGCCGGGCCGCGAGGCGTACCCCGGCGACGTGTTCTACCTGCACTCGCGCCTGCTGGAGCGTTGCGCGAAGCTGTCCGACGAGATGGGCGCCGGCTCGATGACCGGCCTGCCGATCATCGAGACCAAGGCCGGTGATGTCTCGGCGTTCATCCCGACCAACGTCATCTCCATCACCGACGGCCAGGTCTTCCTCGAGTCCGACCTGTTCAACAAGGGTGTGCGCCCGGCGATCAACGTCGGTACCTCCGTCTCCCGTGTCGGTGGCGCCGCGCAGACCAAGGGCATGAAGACGGTCGCCGGTTCGCTGCGCCTCGAGCTGGCCCAGTACCGCGAGCTGGAGGCGTTCTCCGCCTTCGCCTCCGACCTGGATGCCGCCTCGCTGGCGCAGCTGGAGCGCGGTGCCCGCTGGGTGGAGCTGCTCAAGCAGGACCAGTACTCCCCGGTCTCGGTCGAGGACCAGATCGTGTCGATCTTCCTGGTCGACGGCGGCTACTACGACTCGGTGCCGGTGGGCGACGTCCGCCGCTTCAACGTCGAGCTGCTGGAGGACCTGCACCGCAGCGCCGCCGACGCGTTCAAGTCGATCGAGGGCGGTAAGCGGATCGAGGGCGAGGCGGCCGATCAGTTCAAAGCCGCTACCGAGAAGTTCAAGCAGGGCTTCCTGGCCTCCGACGGCAGCCGCGTCGTGAACGAGGCCGCCGCCGGCGAGCTGGGTCACGAAGAGGTCGAGTCGCTGTCGGTCACCCGCAAACACGTCGAGAAGTAGGCGATTCGTGAGCGCCGCAATCGACTACGGAATGAAGGGAGTGTGACTCATGGCCAGCACCCGCGAACTGCGCTCCCGCATTCGTAGTGTCAATTCGATCAAGAAGATCACCAAGGCCCAGGAGCTGATCGCCACTTCGCGCATCACGAAGGCGCAGGCTCGTGTCGCCGCCGCGAAGCCGTTCGCCGAGGAGATCACCAAGGTGCTCGGCGAGTTGGCCGCCGCCTCGACCAATCTCGCGCATCCGCTGCTGACCGAGCGGCCCAACCCGAGCCGGGCCGCGGTGCTGGTCATCACCAGCGACAGCGGCCAGTGCGGCGGCTACAACTCGAACGTGCTCAAGCGCGCCGAGGAACTGTTCACGACGCTGCGCTCCGAGGGCAAAGAGCCGGTGCTGTACGTGATGGGTTCCAAGGGCCTGACGTACTACACCTTCCGCAACCGCCGCCCGCACGGGTCGTGGGTCGGGTTCTCGCAGCAGCCGCACTACACCGACGCCTCGGCCGCGTGCAATCACCTGGTCGAGGCCTTCATGGCCGGCGGCGAGGGCGAGGTGCCGACGGTGGACGGCACGGGCACCATCGCGGGCGTCGACGAGATTCACATCGTCTACACGCGCTTCGTGTCGATGCTGTCGCAGGTTCCGGAGGTGCGCCGGCTGGCGCCGATCCAGGTGAGCTTCGTCGACGAGAACTACGAGCTGGGTGAGGATTTCGTGTCGGACAGCCCCGGCGCGAACGTCACCGCGCAGTACGAGTTCGAGCCGGACGCGGACACGCTGCTCGGCGCGCTGCTGCCGAAGTACGTGAACACCCGGATCTACTCGTCATTGCTCGAGGCCGCCGCCTCGGAGTCGGCCGCGCGCCGCACCGCAATGAAGGCCGCCACCGACAACGCCACGGATCTGGTGAATACCCTGACCCGCCAGGCGAACTCGATCCGGCAGGCCAACATCACGCAGGAAATCAGTGAAATCGTCGGCGGCGCGAACGCGCTGGCAGCCACTGGCGACTGAGCCCGAGCCCACCCAGGAAGTAGACAAATGACCGCAGCAGTTTCTGCAGAAAACAAGAGCCGGGCCGGCGCTGGTACAGGCCGCGTCGCCCGGGTCATCGGCCCCGTCGTGGACGTCGAGTTCCCGCGTGGCGCCATCCCCGAGCTGTACAACGCCCTGCACGCCGAGATCTCGCTGCCCTCGGTGGCCAAGACCCTGACCCTCGAGGTGGCACAGCACCTGGGCGACAACATCGTTCGCACCATCTCGATGCAGCCGACCGACGGCCTGACCCGTGGCGCGGCCGTGCAGGACACCGGCAAGCCGATCTCGGTACCCGTCGGCGATGTCGTCAAGGGTCACGTGTTCAACGCCCTGGGTGACTGCCTGGACGCGCCGGGCACCGGCCGCGACGGCGAGCAGTGGGGCATCCACCGCACGCCGCCGCCGTTCGACCAGCTCGAGGGCAAGACCGAGATCCTGGAGACCGGCGTCAAGGTCCTCGACCTGCTCACCCCGTACGTGAAGGGTGGCAAGATCGGCCTGTTCGGTGGCGCCGGTGTCGGCAAGACCGTGCTGATCCAGGAGATGATCACCCGTATCGCGCGCGAATTCTCCGGTACCTCGGTGTTCGCGGGCGTCGGTGAGCGCACCCGTGAGGGCACCGACCTGCACCTGGAAATGGAGGAGATGGGCGTCCTGCAGGACACCGCGCTCGTCTTCGGCCAGATGGACGAGCCGCCGGGGACCCGTATGCGGGTGGCCCTGTCCGCGCTGACCATGGCGGAGTACTTCCGCGATGTGCAGGGCCAGGACGTGCTGCTGTTCATCGACAACATCTTCCGTTTCACCCAGGCCGGTTCCGAGGTGTCGACCCTGCTGGGCCGCATGCCCTCGGCCGTCGGTTACCAGCCGACCCTGGCCGACGAGATGGGCCAGCTGCAGGAGCGGATCACCTCGACCCGCGGCCGCTCGATCACCTCGATGCAGGCGATCTACGTGCCCGCCGACGACTACACCGACCCGGCGCCGGCCACCACCTTCGCCCACCTGGACGCGACCACCGAGCTGTCGCGCCCGATTTCGCAGAAGGGCATCTACCCGGCCGTCGACCCGCTGACCTCGACCTCTCGTATTCTCGAGGCTTCGATCGTCGGCGACCGGCACTTCGCAGTGGCCAACGAGGTGAAGCGAATCCTGCAGAAGTACAAGGAACTTCAGGACATCATCGCGATTCTGGGCATGGACGAACTGTCCGAAGAGGACAAGGTTCTCGTCGGCCGCGCCCGTCGCCTGGAGAAGTTCCTCGGCCAGAACTTCATCGTGGCCGAGAAGTTCACCGGTCAGCCGGGTTCGGTCGTGCCGCTGGAGCAGACCATCGACGACTTCGACCGGGTCTGCAAGGGCGAATTCGACCACCTGCCGGAGCAGGCGTTCAACTCCTGCGGTGGCCTGGACGACGTCGAGGCGGCCGCGAAGAAGATCGCCGGGAAGTAGTCCACCATGGCAGATATGTCAGTTGATCTGGTCGCCATCGAGAGGCGGCTGTGGTCGGGGCAGGCGAGTTTCGTCGTCGCCGAGACCACCGAGGGTCAGATCGGTATTCTGCACGGCCACGAGCCGCTGCTCGGCCAGCTGGTCGAGGGCGGCACCGTGATCATCGACAGCACCGAGGGCGAGCGCATCGTCGCCGCCGTGCACGGCGGGTTCTTCTCGGTGACGGCCTCGAGCGTGCGGATTCTCGCCGAATCGGCGGAATTCGCGGACGATGTGGATATCGACGCCGCGCGGGCGGTACTCGCCGACCCGAACGCGTCGGAGCAGGCGCAGAACATGGCGCGCGGACAGGTGCGGGCGGCGGAGGCCGTGCGAGCCTGACCGGCACGTCGAACGAACGGGGGGGGGGGCGCCCGCCCGGCAGGGGGGCGGGGGGGGGGGGGGGTGGTTTTTTTTGTTGGGAGGAGAGAAGGGGTAAATTTATGAGATAAGATAAGAGAAGAAAAAGCAAGACGGAGACAAA
>NZ_JARWOP010000345.1 GCF_029868745.1 Nocardia wallacei
TCACCGTGCTCACGGATCCGGTCCTGGTACATCCTCACCGCTCGCGCACGAGTCTCCTCGTCGAACTTCCGTGGTGCACCCATGACTGACAGTCTCCCTTGCTAAATCGGGAGTCTCCAACCAGTCCAGGACGGTTCAGACGTATTACGACGCCGCCAAGAAATGCCATGACCTCGCCGACGAACTCGGCCGCGCCGACAAGCCTGTGCACGACGCGGTTAAAGGCGAATGCGCAGGCATGGCCGGCGACGCACCCGGTTGCAGGCAGTGGGGCGAGGCCTACGACAAGTCCGCCCAGCAAACTTTGCAGACCTGCTCCAGTCTCGCCAATGCCCTGAACAACTACGGTGCAGTGCTTGCCGCGATGGGCTACAACTACGCCGTCGCGAACAAGAGCAACCCCGCGCCGCCACGTCCGAACGTGACTCAATTCGGCGAATACAAAGTTGCCATTCCCACTTCGGTGGCGAACAACGGGGTCGGGTTCACCGACCACGGAGGCGTCAAGGCGTTCTTCGACCAACTCGTCGCCGATGTCATCGGTTCATTCGGCAAGCTTCCCAACAGCGATACCCGCAAGCTCGCCAAGGCACATTCCGTGTGGAACACCTTCGCCAACCACGAGACGATCAAGGGTGCGCCGGGCCGTATCGCGGCCGTTTCCGCACTCTTCGACGGAATGGACGCAGGCCCGAACCGGCAGCTGATCCAAGACCACTTCGCGACTCTGAAGACCAGCGCCGACACCGTCGCGCTGGCAGGCGGAACGATGGCCGCGCCCGTCAAGGCCTACCACGACGCCAGTATCACCCTCGGCAACGAGACCACCAAAACCATCAACACCCTCGAACTGACCATTGCCGTCACCGCCATAGTCGGCGGCGCCCTCGCCTTGTTCAGCCTGGGCACCTCCGCCGCGGCCGCGACAGCCGCCATCGAGGCCGACGTCCTCACCACCGTCAACGCAATCCAAGCAACCTACCGGGCGAGCCAGATGACCAGAGTCCTCGGCCTCACCGCCCTCGCCGCCGGCGGAATCGGCGTCATCGACGCCTTCAACGCCCTCCCCACCATCGACCTAGACAAGGCCATCACCAACTTGGCCGCCATAATCGCGATGAAGGTGGTTCTCGATGATCCCGATTCCGACGACATCAATAACCACGGAACCGGCGGTCTTTTCAAGACCGACTCCGAGACTTCCAATGTCAAGAGAATTGCGCAGGAGTATGGTGCGACGCCGAAGGCCGTCAAGGATGCTATCCACAAGATCAAAGCTCAGGGAGCATGGCGGGGAAATGGTGCCAACCGAAATCCTGATGTGGTAGTGGACTTGGATACCGGTGAGGTATATGTCCAGATGCCTGATGGCAGTGCGTCCGAGGACAGCCTCGGTAACATACTTGACGAACTCGAGGAGTGATAGCCATGTCGAGAGAAATCGTCGAATACGAGGACAGATGGGTTATCAAACCACTACGTGGGAGGACCGCCGAACGTTTCGTGTGGCATGAGGATACCGTCGAGATCTATTTCGATCGAGACTTTCGTCTCGTTATCGGACGTGGTGCCGAGCTGTCGCTGCGGAATATATCTCCGAGTGCACCTCAGCGTCATTCGATAGAACATTGGCCGTCGTCGGATGTCGAACGATATCTATCGAGTGAAGTACTGTCCCCGGTGTTCTTCAAATCTGGCGGCATGCGGATAGCGTTCCGGACCGGCTGGTTGTTGCTGGTGGCCGATGATCTATCGGACGTAGTTGCTTCGCTCTATTCGAGCCGAGGATTGTTGTGGACGCGGACCGGATTGGTCGAGCAGCCTGAATACCCAGTCGTGATGATCGACCCTTGGACAGGCGATCGAATACCCGGACCACACTGGCCGCCCAGGCCGAAAGATCTGGATATCGATTATGATTCCGACGATATCAATGACTAGATTCGGCGCTGGATGGCGACGTGGAACGGTAAATTGCGAAGCTGCCAGTGGAATCCGACACTGGGGGACTGCAATGTGTGAGGCCGCTGACGAGTGGTTGTTTCGTGAGGCCATCGATCTCCTGGCCGTGGAGTGCGTAGGAATCTATGAGCTGCTCTGGCTCGTCAAGGGCTCGGAGTTCCATCTCGATGATGAGACGGCAAAGTTCTCGGTGCGAAATATTGTCGGTCGGTTGCTGTCCGAAGGGAAGGCCAGTCTGATTCTTTTGAGGTGGCCGACAAACGAAGTCGTCGATGCAGCGCCGGAGGGTATCGATCTGGAGGGCGATACGATATTCGAGCCCGATCGGAGCGGGGCCTATCTCGCACTAGGAGCGAACGTGGCGGGGTGATTCTACGATGTCGAATTTCTGGCTCTCCGGTGTCGAGTTGGTGGGTGGCTGTTCGTCCTCGTTATGACAACGACCCTCGATTCGAAGGAGATGGCGATGGACGACACCTTGCGGGCCTATCGGCGAGCGCAGGACGAGTTGGATGCGGTGCTGGCGAAAGTTGGTGCGGATCAATGGGATTCGCCTTCGGCGTGCGCGGAATGGACCGTCCGCGACGTTGCGGGACACGTCACCTGGGGACAGCGCCAGATGCGTGCGTGGGCGACCGGTGACGAGTTCACCGATCGAACCGGTGCACCCGGGTCACCGCACCCGGGCCTGCTGGCCGGCGACGACCCGGTGCGGACCTTCCGCACAGCCCGCGCCGCCTGCGACGCGGCACTGACCGATGAGGCCTTGGCACGGACCACGGTCCTGCCGGGCCCGGGCGAAATCCCGATCGAGGCCATCCTGTCGCTGCTGCTCACGGATTCGATCGCCCACGCGTGGGACATCGCTCATCCACTCGGAATCGAGATCCAGCTCCCGCCCGACCTCGTCACCCGCGCCGCGGAATGGGCCCAAGCGAACGTAGTCCGGGCCTCGGGCTTCTTCGGCCCCGAACTCGCCGCGCCCACCGACTCCGACGACCAAACCCGCCTGATGGCCTACCTCGGCCGCGACACATAGGCTGCCATTCACCGAATCACGTTGACGGCGGCCGGGATACGACGCTGCCGGGGCGAACGGCCGGGGAAGTTTCGCGCGACTCAGGCGCAGTGGATCAGGAACTCCAGGGTCGTGGGCTCCTCCAGTTTCACGTCCGCCGTCTCGCTGGCGGCCTCGTCGGCTTGGCAGCCGGAGGGCGCGGAAGTGATCGTCGCGCGATAGCACCCGGCGGGCACGGTCTGCCCGGCATTGCCGTCCCGGCCGGTCGTGGCGGTCCCCACCTCCGAATCGCCGCTGCACGAGGTGAACCGCACACCGACGCCGGGGACCGGGAAGCGTTCGTTACCGGTCCAGGTGTGCACGTTCAGGTTTCCCGGCGTTCCGGGTTTCGACTCCGGCCCCGCGGTTACCGACGCCTGCACCGCGCTGGTGACAGCTGCCGGTTTACTCTCCGACGAGTTGTCGCCGGAACAGCCGGCCAGCGCCGTCGCCGCGGCCAATAAACAGAATGCCGAGATCATGGTGCGCACAAGGTCTCCTTCCGGCGGGTCGGGACGACGCCGCGCTCGCGTCACACCTTAAACGGGGCGGCGAGCAACACGCGTTCCAAAACCGGCCCGGGCGTGTACTTTTCGCGACAAAATGTCCGGCCCGCAACACCGGAGGAGATTCCGTGATCGATAAGGACTCAGATACCGCGCCGACCGAAGCGTTGGAGATGTCGGAAGACGAGTCGTGGTCGTTGCGGGTCGAGGCGACCGAGTTACTGGGCCGGGTGATAGAGAAGGCGAAGGCCCGGGGCCGGTTGGAACAGATGCTGGACGATCCCGACATCGCCGTGCAAACCGCTGCGGCCGAGGTTCTCACGCGGCAAGGCGGCGCCGATGGGCTGCTGGCGGACGTCAGGAGACTGCTCGGCTTGCCGGACGATGAGAAGGGGATCAATGCCTGAAGGTCGTGCCGACGCATCTCGGATGCCGGCGGTGTACGAGCCGTTGATTCGTGAATTCGTGTCCGGCGAGTTGACCGCCGATCAATTCGAAACGGCCTATCTGGCGGAATTCAAGCGGGATCGTGGTCAGACCGCCGGTCCGGAGTTCGAGGCGTTGGACGGGCCGTTCGCCGATGTGGACGACTATGTCGCGGATACGGATCTTCGCCGGCGTGCTGGTGGGCTCGATGGGGAACAGCTGCGTGATCGGGCGCGCGTGGTGTACGAGCGCCTGTACCGATAAGGTCGATCGCGCGGCGTTGGAGTGTGACCACCCCCATGTCCCCCCGATTTCTGCCCCACACCCACCCCCATCTACACTGAACCGGTTGCCTGGGGCTGAACTGTGCCTGTGGTGCGGTGTGGAGCCCGGGTGACGTGCCACTTCATCCGGTCGGCGAACTGCCGGCCGGACCAAGCCGAATTGCTGTAGGCCCACGATCCGGGCGTCGAGAGGCGTGCGGGTGCTGCATGGGAACCGCGGCGAGAAAGGTGACGGTCAACCTATGACCATGACTGATCCGATCGCAGACTTCCTGACCCGTCTGCGCAACGCCAACTCGGCGTACCACGATCAGGTGAAGGCTCCGCACTCCAAGCTCAAGGCGAATATCGCCGAGATCCTGAAGCGTGAGGGCTACATCGCCGACTTCCGCACCGAAGAAGCGCCGGTCGGCAAGACCCTGATCGTCGACCTGAAGTACGGCCAGAGCCGGGAGCGCAGCCTGCAGGGTGTGCGTCGCGTCTCGAAGCCGGGTCTGCGGGTGTACGCGAAATCCACCAACCTGCCCAAGGTGCTGGGCGGCCTCGGCGTGGCGATCATTTCCACGTCGCAGGGCCTGCTCACCGACCGTCAAGCCAAGCAGCACGGCGTGGGCGGCGAAGTCCTCGCCTACGTCTGGTAAGGGAGGTAGGAACAATGTCGCGTATCGGTAAGAAGCCGGTCCCCGTTCCCTCCGGTGTCGAGGTGACAATCGACGGCCAGAGCGTGTCGGTCAAGGGCCCCAAGGGCACCCTGTCGCACGTGATCGCCGAGCCGATCACCGTCAACCGCGCCGAGAACGGCGAACTCGAGATCATCCGTCCGGACGACGAGCGCCGGAATCGTTCCCTGCACGGTCTGACCCGCACCCTGGTCAACAACATGATCGTGGGTGTCACGCAGGGCTACGAGAAGAAGATGGAAATCTTCGGCGTCGGTTACCGCGTGCAGCAGAAGGGTTCGAACCTGGAGTTCGCCCTCGGCTACAGCCACCCGGTGCCGATCGAGGCGCCCGAGGGCATCACCTTCAAGGTGGAGGCCCCCACGAAGTTCTCGGTGTCCGGCATCGACAAGCAGAAGGTCGGCCAGATCGCCGCCGTCATCCACCGCCTGCGCAAGCCCGACCCGTACAAGGGCAAGGGCATTCGCTACGAGGGCGAGGTCGTGCGGCGCAAGGAAGGGAAGACGGGTAAGTAAGCCATGGCCCAGACTGATACTCAGAAAGCCGCGCGCAAGCCGCTCGGCAAGGACGTGTCGACCCGTCGTCGAGTTTCCAAGGCGCGCCGGCACTTCCGTCTGCGCAAGAAGGTCGTCGGCAACGCCGCGACCCCGCGCCTGGTGGTGTTCCGCTCCGCGCGGCACCTGCACGCGCAGCTGGTGGACGACTCGGTCGGCAAGACCGTCGTCGCCGCGTCCTCGGTCGAGGCCGACGTGCGGTCTGTCGAGGGTGACAAGACCGCCAAGGGCAAGAAGGTCGGCGAGCTGCTCGCCGCCCGCGCCAAGGCCGCCGGCGTGGAAACCGTGGTGTTCGACCGCGGTGGCCACGACTACCACGGCCGGATCGCCGCCCTGGCGGACGCCGCTCGGGAAGGCGGGTTGAAGTTCTGATGCCTTTCCCCAGGACCGAGAACAGCAAGCGCAACGGAAGGAACGTCTGATGCCGGGACGTCAACGGCGTGACGGCGGAAGCGGGCCCGCCGGACAGAACAACGAGGGCGGCCGCCAGGAACGTGGCGGCGGCCGGGACCGTCGCGGTGACCGCCGCGACAATGCCGCCGAGAAGAACCAGCTCGAGCGGGTCGTCGCGATCAACCGCGTGTCCAAGGTCGTCAAGGGTGGTCGGCGCTTCAGCTTCACCGCCCTGGTGATCGTGGGCGACGGCAACGGCATGGTCGGTGTCGGCTACGGCAAGGCCAAGGAAGTGCCCGCGGCCATCCAGAAGGGTGTCGAGGAGGCTCGCAAGAACTTCTTCCGCGTCCCGATGATCGGCTCCACCGTCACCCACCCGGTGCAGGGCGAAGCCGCCGCCGGTGTCGTCATGCTGCGCCCGGCCTCGCCGGGTACCGGTGTGATCGCCGGTGGTGCGGCGCGTGCCGTGCTGGAGTGCGCCGGTATCCACGACATCCTGGCCAAGTCGCTCGGCAGCGACAACGCCATCAACGTCGTGCACGCGACCGTGGCCGCCCTGAAGCAGCTGCAGCGTCCCGAAGAGGTGGCGGCCCGCCGTGGCCTGCCGATCGAGGACGTCGCTCCTGCGGGCATGCTGCGTGCGCGCGCGGCGGGAGTAGGAGCCTGACATGGCACAGCTGAAGGTGACCCAGATCAAGTCCACGATCGGCGCCAAGAAGAATCAGCGCGAGTCGCTTCGCACGCTCGGACTCAAGGGCATCCGCAAGTCCGTGCTGCGCGAGGACACCGCCCAGAACCGCGGGCTGATCAACGTCGTGCGCCACCTCGTTACCGTTGAGGAGGTCAACGCATGACCATCAAGTTGCATCACCTGCGTCCGGCTCCGGGCGCCAAGACCGAGAAGACCCGCGTGGGTCGCGGTGAGGCGTCGAAGGGCAAGACCGCGGGCCGCGGTACCAAGGGCACGAAGGCCCGCAAGAACGTGCCGGCCCGCTTCGAGGGCGGCCAGATGCCGATCCACATGCGGCTGCCGAAGCTGAAGGGCTTCACCAACCCGTTCCGGACGGAATATCAGGTCGTGAACGTCGGTGACATCGCCCGGAAGTTCCCGGACGGCGGTGCGATCGACAAGGACCAGCTGGTCGCCGCCGGCCTCGTTCGCAAGAACGAGCTGGTGAAGGTGCTCGGCGAGGGCGAAATCGGTGTGGCCGTTCAGGTTTCCGCCGACAAGTTCTCCGGCTCCGCCAAGGAGAAGATCGCCGCCGCCGGTGGCACCGCCACCGAGCTGGACTGACAGTTACTCTTTGTAGTAGGGGGCGCCGGACGGGTGAGAGCTCGTCCGGCGTCGCTGTTAGAGTCAAGTTGTTGTCTGCCTCGCCCCATGTCGTTAGCCAGGAGGATCTGTGCTTTCCGCCTTCGTGTCGGCTTTCCGGACCCCGGACCTACGGCGGAAGATTCTCTTCACGCTGGGCCTGATCGCGCTGTACCGCATCGGTGCCGCGCTGCCGTCGCCCGGTGTGGACTACAAGGCGATCCGCCAATGTATCGACCAGGTGTCCGGCGGTGAGAACGCCGGGATCTATCAGCTGATCAACCTGTTCTCCGGCGGTGCGCTGCTGCAACTTTCGGTGTTCGCGATCGGCATCATGCCGTACATCACCGCGAGCATCATCATCCAGCTGCTGACCGTGGTCATTCCGCGCTTCGAGGAATTGCGCAAGGAAGGCCAATCCGGGCAGACCAAGATGACGCAGTACACCCGGTATCTGTCGATCGCATTGGCGATTCTGCAGGCCACCGGTCTGGTCGCGCTCGCCTCGCGCGGGCAGCTGCTGCGCGGCTGCCAGCAGGACATCATCGCCGACAACAGCATCTTCGGGATGATCATCATCGTGCTGGTGATGACCGCCGGTGCGGCGCTGGTGATGTGGTTCGGCGAGCAGATCACCGAACGCGGCGTGGGCAACGGCATGTCGCTGCTGATCTTCGCGGGCATCGCGGCCCGCATCCCCGGCGAGGGCAAGGCCATTCTGGACAGCAAGGGCGGCTTGATCTTCGGCCTGGTCTGCTTCGGCGCGTTCCTGGTGATCGTGGCGGTGATCTTCGTCGAGCAGGGCCAGCGCCGGATTCCGGTG
>NZ_JARWOP010000346.1 GCF_029868745.1 Nocardia wallacei
GCCCCCGCGCCCCCTCTCCGGTGCCCCCGGGCGGGGGTGGTCTTACTCCGGGGGGGGCCCGGCGCCCCCCGCGGTCACAGTGGCGCGACCGTTCCGGATTTCCACCGGATTCCCGCACCCGCCGGGAATGACGAAGAGGACTCTACCGTCCGGTTTGTCCGGTCAGCGCACCCGGTCGCCCAGCAGATGCCGCACCCCGCCCACGAACAGCTGCAACCCGAAGTCGAAACGGTCGGTCGCGCTGGTGTTCTCGTACAACGGCGAGGACTCCTCCGGCAGCGCGCCCGCCGAATCCATCTGCATCCGCGACTGCTCGTCGACGGTCTCGCCGAGCACGTAGTACAACAGCGTGTAGGCGGCCAGATCGGCCTCTTCGCGGCCCATGCCGCCGCGGATCAGCGCGCCCGCCACCCGTTCCCGGCCCTTGCTGGTGGTCAGGCGCGAGGCGTAGGTGGCCGATACCAGCTCCGCGCCGTCGCGGTAGGCGAGCAGGCACGAGCGCATCCGGTGCGCCAGCTCGCCCACCTGCGCGGACCACTCGTCGGCGGCGACCGGCTCGTCCAGCGGCGCCAGAATGCGGTCGGCGACCGCGCCGAGCAGCGCCTGCTTGTTGGGGAAGTGCCAATACAGCGCGCCAGGCTGGACGTGCAGCGAGGTCGCCAGCCGGCGCATCGTGAGATCGGCCAGGCCGAATTGGTCGAGGATGGCGATGGCCCCGTCGACGACGTCCGTGCGGTGCAGTTGCACTTGGCGACAACCCTTTCGTGCTTTGACTCGATCCCCACGCTACCCTAGCCTGAACACCGTTCAAGTTGCACGGCCGCAGCCCGGCCGGACGAAGGGATTCGTGCGCATGACCCAGGCACCCGTCAGGACCGACACCGACATTCTGGCGATCGCCCGCGAGCAGGTGCTCGACCGCGGCGTCGGCCTCGACCAGCAGCAGACCGCCGAGGTGCTGCGCCTCTCCGACGACCGGCTGGAGGAACTGCTGGAGCTGGCGCACGAGGTCCGCATGAAGTGGTGCGGCCCGGAGGTGGAGGTCGAGGGCATCATCTCGCTCAAGACCGGCGGCTGCCCCGAGGACTGCCACTTCTGTTCGCAGTCCGGGTTGTTCCAGTCCCCGGTCCGCGCCGCCTGGCTGGACATCCCCTCGCTGGTGGAGGCCGCCAAGCAGACCGCCAAGACCGGAGCCACCGAATTCTGCATCGTCGCGGCCGTGCGCGGCCCGGACGAGCGGCTGATGGCGCAGGTCGCCGCCGGCGTGGAGGCCATCCGCAACGAGGTCGACATCCAGGTCGCCTGCTCGCTGGGCATGCTCACCCAGGACCAGGTCGACCAGCTCGCCGCCATGGGCGTGCACCGCTACAACCACAACCTCGAGACCGCCCGGTCGCACTTCCCGAACGTGGTCACCACGCACAGCTGGGAGGAGCGCTGGGACACCCTGCGCATGGTCCGCGAGGCGGGCATGGAGGTGTGCAGCGGCGGCATCCTCGGCATGGGCGAGACCATCGAGCAGCGCGCCGAATTCGCTTCGCAGCTGGCCGAATTGGAGCCCGACGAGGTGCCGCTGAACTTCCTCAACCCGCGCCCGGGCACCCCCTTCGGCGATCTCGAGGTGCTGCCCGCGGCCGAGGCCCTGAAGTCCGTCGCCGCGTTCCGGCTCGCGCTGCCCCGCACCATGCTGCGCTTCGCCGGCGGCCGCGAGATCACCCTCGGCGACCTCGGCGCGAAGCAGGGCATCCTCGGCGGCATCAACGCCGTCATCGTCGGCAACTACCTGACCACGCTGGGCCGCCCGGCCGAGCAGGACCTGGATCTGCTGGGCGAGCTGAAGATGCCCATCAAGGCACTCAACGAAACCCTCTGAGCGGCAACCGTCCACCCGCCGGGACGGCACCGCTACCCGGCGGGCGGGACCCGGTCGGGTATTGTCGGCAGCCCAGGAGCTGCACTTTTCGAGGTGGTCGTGGACATCATGGAAGAGCGCTACAACCCCTTCACGGGTAAGCGGGTGGTACCGAACCTGGCCGACGCGGTCCCGGCCGCGGCCGTCTTGGGCCTGGAGCCGCCGCGTTTCTGCGAGCAGTGCGGGCGGCGCATGATCGTTCAGGTGAGCCCCGACGGCTGGTGGGCGAAATGCTCGCGCCACGGGGTGATCGATTCCAAGAGCCTGGACCATCGTTGATGGCCCATCAGAGCGCCGCCGTGCCGTCCGGCGCGGGCCGCGGCGAGGTGCGCGCCGTGCTGTGCGTGGTGGCCGCCGTGCTGGCGGTCAGCGCGCTCGGCGGCGTGGTCTGGGCGTTGCTGGCGCCCCCGGAGAAGGTGATCGTCGTGGAGCCGGGCCGGGGCGCGGCACTGACCGGCGAGAGCGCGCACCGGTTCGACGCGGTGGCGATCTTCGTGTGCGTCGGTGTCATCGCCGGGTTGCTCACGGCCGCCGCCGCGTGGCGGGTGCGCCGGATCCGGGGGCCGCTGCTGCAGGGCGGGCTATTGTTCGGTTCGCTGGCTGGCGCCTGGTTGATGGCCTGGGTGGGGGAGCGGGTCGCCGAGTGGCGGTATCCGCATGTGTCGAATCCGCCGGTGCGGACGATCATCGAACTGCCCCCGCTGATTTCACCGTCGGAGTTCACCGGATGGACGCAGCTGGTGGTGCAGCCGCTGGTGGCCGCGCTCGTGGTGCTCGTGCTGTCGGCGCTGAGCACCTCCGAGGACCTGGGCGCCGGGCCCGTCGTCGGCATGGCCGAGTCCCACGGCGCCCGCGCGTACGCCTCGGAAATCAGCTACGGCCCCTACGGAACACAGGCCGCGCAGCCGGGCCCGTTCGAGGGCGCCGATTCCGGTTCGCCACGTTGACGCCGGGCCGAAGCCGAAGCGTTGCCGAAGATTTCCCCGCCCGCCGTAAGCTGAAGTCCTTCCGGCCCTGAACGCGCCGGGTTCGCAGAGGAGGCGGCGGGTTGGGATTCACTGGTGGCGCACTCGTCGTCGAGGAACTCGACGCGGAGTCCTGGTGCGTACGCGAGCCCATCGAATATCGCGGCGGCCGTGAGTCTTTCGTGGTCCCGGCCGGATTCCGGACCGATTTCGCCTCGGTGCCCCGCGCGCTGGTCTGGTTGATCCCGCGCTACGGCGCCTTCACCAAGGCCGCCATCCTGCACGATTATCTGTCCCGCGGCACCGAGGTGAGCCGCGCCGACGCCGACGGCCTGTTCCGCCGCGCGCTGCACGAACTGGGCGTCTCGGTGCCGCAGCGGTGGATGATGTGGGCCGCGGTGCGGCTGGGTTCCGGATTGCGCGGCGCCACCGCGGGCGATATCGCGAAGTTCCTGCTCGTCGCCGTCCCGGCGGTGGTCTTCCTGGTGGTCCCGGTGGTGATCGTGCAGCTGTGGCTGCTGCTGTTCTGGGTCGTGGAGGCCGTGTTCTGGACCTCCAGCCGGGTCGTCGGACGGCCGACCGGACCGGCCCCGAAACCACGGGTGCGGATGTCCACCTGAGTTCGCCGACCGGGTGAAAAATCGCTGGCCGCTGTCTGTCTCCGCCGCCTACCGTGGGGTGTCGAAACGGAAGGAGGGCGGCGATGGACAGCGCGGACAGAGCGGCGCAGGCACGAGACGAGCGGAGTGCGGCGGCCGAACGGGCCGATCTCGCCGCCTGGCGGCGTCGTCACGAATTGCGCAGATCCAATGCCGCGCAACCGGTTCCGAGCAAGCGCCGCTACCGGCGCACGTCGAAGCACCGGCATCGCGAATACTGAGCCACCGGGACGTCTCACGCTCTTCGCGGAGCGCGTGGCTGTTCGGGGAAGCCCCGGATACGCCGAATCCGCCCGCAGGATAGAGCGGGCGGATTCCGACCGACATCCGAGCGCATTACCGACCCGGCTATCGGGCCTGCTGTGGAGGGCGCGGCACGAACGGCTGATTGATCGTCGTGAAATACTGCGCGACGGCCGCGATGGCGATCGGTGCCGTCACGAGGAGCTGACCGGCGAAGGTGCCGAGGGCGCCGATGGCGATGATGCCGCCCACACAGCCCACCGCCGCGGCGGGAATGAACGGGCCGAACAAGCCGACGATGGTGGCTCCGGCGATGGTGGCTCCGGCGATCCCGCCCAGCACACAGCCGACGAGGCCGCCGCCGATGCCGCCGACCACGAGGCCGATCGCGGCGCCGGTGGCGATGGTGTCCTTCAATCGGGTGAAGGCGGCGACCTCACGATCGTAGGGCGTCGCCCACTGCGCGTGCTCCTCGAAGGGCAGCGCCACCGGCCGGTAGGTGGCGTGGGCGAGGTCGAATTGCGGTGTTAGCGTGGCGGTCCGGCCCTGGATGTCGGCGGCGATGGGGAAGACGAAATCGTCGACCCGGAACTCCAGCGGAGTGCCCGCCAGCACGGTGCCGTCGGCGGCTTCGATCTCGAACACACCGTGCTCGACTTCCATGGCGCCGGAGTCGATCTCGATGATCGCCCGGTCATCGGCGGTGGTGGCGGTGTAGCCGACGGCCGGACTGCTGTCGGGTTGCGGTGCGGCGCCGACGGTTCCGGCGGTGAGTCCGGTGACGGCTATCGCCAGCGTCGATGCGGTGGCGATCCTGCGCAGAAAGGGCGTTCGCGGGGGTTGGGGAAGCGGCAGCAACGGTCGAATCTCCTGTGGGAGTTGTTTTCTCGATGGTCCAGCACTCTCGCAGCATCCTACTGAATGCAACCTGAAGATAGCTGAAACGGTTTTCAGGATCGAACTCGGTGCTGTTCAGCCACGGGGACGCAGGGCCGCGAACTCGTCGGTAACCCGGATCTCGTCGTCGGTGAATCGGTAGACGGCGGCGGGACGGCCACCGGTCTTGCCGGGTGTCGCGGTATCGCCCGTCGGGGTGATCACCTTGCGGCGGCTGAGGACTCGCTGCAGATTGGTGGTGTCCACCTCGTACCCCAAGGCGGCGCAATAGATTTCGCGCAGTGTCGACATGGTGAATCGCGAGGGGGCCAGGGCGAAGGCGATATTCGTGTAGGAGAGCTTCGCGGCCAGCCGGGTCCGGGCATGGTCGACGACCGTGCCGTGGTCGAAGGACATGTCCGGCAGCGACGAGAGCGGATGCCAGCGGGTGTCCGGCGGCAGGTGCGGATCCGCGGTCAGCGGCACCAGTCCGAGATACGCCGAGGCGATGCGGCGCGGGCCGGGGACCCGGTGCGGATCGCTGAACACCGACAGCTGCTCGATGTGCCACAGCTCGCGCACGTCCACCTTCTCCGCGAGTTGCCGGCGCGCCGAGATGTCGAGATCCTCGTCGTCGCGCAGGCGGCCGCCCGGTAGCGACCAGGTGCCGGTCTGTGGCTCCATCGCGCGCTCCCACAGCAACACCGCCAGTTCGGTGTGCCAACCCGGTGCGCACCGCGGCAATTGCGGATCAACCGGGTGACTAAGGACCTGACCTGCGGCGATGGTGTCCGGGAAGCGGCGAACCTGGAACACCGCGGTGAGCGATTCGTGAATGGTGCTACTATGGGCCACGTTTTCGATTGTAAGTCGAAAACCGGGTTGATGCGAATCGGCGAAGTTGCCGAGCGCATGAGGAAGGAGTCATGCCATGGCGACCATGACGTTTGCCGGGCACGTCACGGACGGTCCGACGGGGTACACGGGCGTAGCGGCCACCCCGGAATGGGCGCAGGAGATCCAGCGCCTCGCGCGTGAGCGCAACGCGACCATCCTGGCGCACAACTATCAGCTGCCGGAGATCCAGGACGTGGCCCACCACGTCGGGGATTCGCTGGCGCTGTCGCGCATCGCGGCCGAGGCCCCGGAGGACACCATCGTGTTCTGCGGCGTGCACTTCATGGCGGAGACCGCCAAGATCCTCAGCCCCGACAAGACGGTGCTGATCCCCGACCAGCGGGCGGGCTGCTCGCTGGCGGACTCCATCACCGCCGACGACCTGCGCGCGTGGAAGGCCGAACACCCCGGCGCCGTGGTGGTTTCGTACGTGAACACCACCGCCGCGGTGAAGGCGCTGACCGACATCTGCTGCACCTCGTCCAACGCCGTCGACGTGGTGGCCTCCGTCGACCCGGACCGTGAGGTGCTGTTCCTGCCGGACCAGTTCCTGGGCGCGCACGTCAAGCGTGTGACCGGGCGCGAGAACATGCACATCTGGGCCGGCGAATGCCACGTGCACGCCGGCATCAACGGTGACGAGCTGACCGAGCAGGCCCGCACCCACCCCGACGCCGAACTGTTCGTGCACCCCGAATGCGGTTGCGCCACTTCGGCGCTGTACCTCGCCGGGGAGGGCGCCTTCCCGGCGGACCGGGTGCACATCCTGTCCACCGGCGGCATGATCGACGCCGCCAAGGCCGCCAAGTCGAACCAGGTCCTGGTCGCCACCGAGATCGGCATGCTGCATCAGCTGCGGCGGGCCGCGCCGGGCATCGACTTCCAGGCCGTCAACGACCGCGCGTCCTGCAAGTACATGAAGATGATCACGCCCGCGGCGCTGCTGCGCTGCCTGACCGACAACCTCGACGAGGTGCACGTCGACGCGGAAACCGCCGCGCTGGCCCGCAATTCGGTACAGCGCATGATCGCCATCGGTAATTCGGGCGGGGGCGAGTGACCGGACCGCGCACCGCGGTCTCCAGCACGCCGACGGTCGCGTGGGAAGCCGACGCCGATCTCGTGGTGATCGGTGGCGGCGTCGCCGGTCTCACGGCCGCGCGGACCGCGTCGCTGCGCGGGCTGCGGGTGCTCACCCTGAGCAAGGGCGGTCCCACCGACACCTCCACGCAGTACGCCCAGGGCGGTATCGCCGTGGTCGCGCCGGACGGTGATTCGGTGGACGCGCACGTGCAGGACACGCTGGAGGCCGGGGCGGGCCTGTGCGATCCGGCCGCGGTGCGCTCGATCGTCGAGGGCGGCCGGGACGCGGTCGCGGCGCTGACCGACCTCGGGGCGGTGTTCGATCTCGGCCGCGACGGCCAGGTCTCCCGGACTCGGGAGGGCGGGCACAGCACGCGCCGCATCATCCACGCCGGTGGTGACGCGACCGGCGCGGAGGTGCAGCGCGCGCTGAACACCGCCGGGCTGCCGGTGCTGTTCGGCGCCGCGGCGGTCGACGTCGTCACCGGGCCCGGCGGTGTGCAGGGCGTGATCGCGGTGTCGGACAAGGGATTCGGTGTCGTGCACGCACCGGCCGTGCTGCTGGCGACCGGTGGTCTCGGGCAGCTGTACGCGTGCAGCACCAATCTGCCGGGCGCCACGGCGGACGGGATCGCGCTGGCGCTGCGGGCCGGGGCGCTGGTGGCCGACCTGGAATTCGTGCAGTTCCATCCGACGGTGCTGTTCACGCCCGGCGGCCTCGGCAGGCGGCCGCTGGTCAGCGAGGCGGTGCGGGGCGAGGGCGCGATCCTCGTCGACGCGGAGGGCCGGTCGGTGACCGCGGGGGTGCACCCGCGCGGTGACCTCGCGCCCCGTGATGTGGTGTCGCGTGCCATCGCCGCCCGGATGCGCGCGCTCGGCACCGACCACGTGTATCTCGACGCGCGGGCCCTCGAGGGTTTCGCCCGGCGCTTCCCGACCATCACCGCGTCCTGCGTGGCCGCCGGGCTGGACCCGCGAGCGGATCTCATCCCGGTGGCGCCGGCCGCGCACTACCAGTGCGGGGGCGTCGTCACCGACCCGTACGGCCGCACCGCCGTGCCGGGGTTGTACGCGGCCGGTGAGGTCGCCCGTACGGGGCTGCACGGAGGGAACCGGCTCGCGTCCAACAGTCTGCTCGAGGGCCTGGTCGTCGGCGAGCGGGCCGGGGCGGCGGCGGCCGAACGACTCGGGGAGCGTGCGCGGGTGTCCGAACTGGGCGCCGTGACGTTCCCGCGCGCGGACCGGAAGGCGTTGCAGGAGATCATGTCCGACCACGCGGCGGTGGTTCGCGACGGGGAGGGACTGCGGTCGGCGGTGCTGCGGCTGCTGCAACTGCTCTCCGATCCGATCGGGCGTGCGGACGGCGCGGCGGGGTCGCCCGTTCCCGCGGCGGAACGGGAGGGCGTCGCCGAGGCGGCGGGGGAGTCCGCCGGGGACGCCGCGCCGTGCGTCGCGGTGCTGGAGGACGCGGCGCTGACCCTCACCGCCCGCGCCTTCCTGGTCGCCGCGACCGCGCGGACCGAGAGCCGCGGCTGCCACACCCGCTCCGACCATCCCGAAACCCGCGACGACCTGCGTCGCAGCCTTCCTGTCCGGCTGGGTGCCGATGGCCGTCCGCAGTTGGTCACCGAGTCGCCCGACGCGCCGGTGCCATTCGCCGTCGCGCCGGTGTCATGAGCGCCGGTGTCATGAGAACCGCGCTACCGATCAGTCCGACACCGGCACCGCACGGCAGTACGGCCCGCATCCCGCATGCGGTCCGCCGAGCAACCGCAGCACGGTGTCGGGCGGACAGCGGGACGGCGGGCGCGGATTGTCGCGGAATGCGAACGGCCGGAACGTTATCGACCCGGCTCGCGGACGGACCGCCCGTGCGCGAGAGAGACCCGGAACAGGAGTACATCATGGCATTGGCTGCCGGACTCGACCGCGCGGAAGTCGTGCGGCTGATCCGCACCGCGCTGGACGAGGATCTGCGGTACGGTCCCGACATCACCACGGCCGCAACGGTTCCCGCCGATGCGACGGTGAAGGCCGCGATGGTCTCGCGGCAGCCCGGGACCGTGGCCGGACTCGATGTGGGCCTGCTGGTCCTGGACGAGGTGATCGGCGCGGGCGACTACGAGGTGACCGAGCGCGTCGCCGACGGGACCAGGGTGGCGGCCGGTGACGCGGTGCTGCGTCTGGTCGCGCCGACGCGCGCGCTGCTGACCGCCGAGCGCACCATGCTGAACCTGGTGTGCCACCTGTCGGGCATCGCGACTGCCACGTCCGCGTGGGTCGACGCGGTGGCCGGTACCCGCTGCCGCATCCGGGACAGCCGCAAGACCCTGCCCGGCCTGCGGGCGCTGCAGAAGTACGCGGTGCGGGTCGGCGGCGGCGTCAACCACCGCATGGGCCTGGGTGACGCGGCGCTCATCAAGGACAACCACGTGGTCGCCGCCGGTTCGGTGGTCGCGGCGCTGCGCGCGGTGCGCGAGCTGGCTCCGGACATCGCCTGCGAGGTCGAGGTGGACAGCCTCGACCAGCTGGACGCCGTGCTGGCCGAAGACGTGGAACTCGTGCTGCTGGACAACTTTCCGCTGTGGGCCACCCAGGCCGCGGTGCAGCGCCGCGACGCTCGCTCGCCGCGGACGAAGCTCGAATCCTCGGGCGGGCTGACCCTGGACGCTGCCGCCGACTACGCCCGCACCGGTGTCGACTATCTCGCGGTCGGCGCGCTCACCCACTCGGTCCGGGTCCTGGATCTCGGCCTGGACATGTAGGCCGGACTAGAGCCCGAACTCGGCGGGCGGCAACCGCAGCACCCGGCAGCATTCGCGCAGGGCCGCGGCCTCGCGGAGGTCGAATCCGCCGTCGGCTCCGGCGATTTCGAGACCGACCCGCACGGCGGCGCGGGCCTGCGCGGGACGGTCGGTGGCCCGTGCCACCTGCTGGAGCACGTAGGCGCGGCCGAAGGCGGGGTCGAGGGTGAGCCGATGCCAGTTGTCCTCGAACAGGTTTCGCAGTTCGTGCGGCGGGAAGTGATACATCACACCGCTCGCGCCGATGCGGTCGGCGACGCGCGTGCGCTCGGACGGGTCGGCCGCGCCGCCGGCGCTCACCAGTGCGCACACACCCACCGCAGCATCACGAAACACGCTGTCGCGCAACGTGTCCGGCATATGGTGCCGGTCGTCGGCAAGTGACATCGATGAACCCCCTGGCCCCGTCCGGTCGGACCCGAACTACAACAGGCCGACGCTAACAGAGATCGGCGGCCGCGACAGCCCCCGATCTTGTGGGGATGTCCGGCGCGCTCAAGCGCTGAGTTCACGCTCCAGCGGGGTGCGGAACCGGGGTATCGCGCGAACATCGGCGAACCACGCTCGCATCCGCTCCGCCTCCGCCGCGATCAGCTCGCGCGCCTCCGAACCGACGTCTTCCAAGAGCCGCCAGGCGATCTCGCCGTCGGCGCGCTGCGCCCATCCGCCGACGATGCGGCCGTCCCACCAGACGGTGGGCCCGACGTTGCCGTTGCTGTCGAACAGTGCCGGGCGATGCGGGCCGAGGAACCAATCCCGCGACTGCCAGCCCATCGGCGTGGGATCCAGCGCCGGGAGCAGCGCCGCCCACGGCTCGGGGGCGGGCACCGGCTCGAGGTCTCCGGCGAGTGCGACGCCTGTGACGCCGTCGAGATCGACCTCTTCGATCTCCAACCGCGCCAACGTCTTCCGTACCTCGGCGACGGTCCAGCCGGTCCACCATTTCAGATCGGTGACCGGGGCCGGGCCGAAGGTGCGCAGCCAGCGGCGTACCAGTTCGTCGCGGGCGGTGTCGATCGGCAGTGCGGGAATCCCGCCGGGCAGCCATTTTTCGATCGGCGCCCAGAGGTACTGGCTGCTGGCCCAGCTGCCGTTGGGCCGCCCCCGCACGATGTGCCCGGCGCAACCGAGCGTGACCAGGACCCACGTGGTGATGTTGGTGGGCTTGGAATAAGGCTTGCCCGGAGCGGTGTCGACCTGCGTTCGCAGGCGGGGCACCGCGGCGCCGAGTTGCGCGCCGGTCGCGCTGCCGCGCGCCAGCAGTTCGCGGTGGGTCTCCTGCTCCACCTCCTCCCACCACGCCGCGACATCGCCGTCCACGACCTCTTGCAGGTAGCGGCTGTAGGTCCGGCGCTGCTTGGCGGCCAGCGCGTCGCCCACCGCCGATTGCAATGCCGGGAGCAGATCCACCGGCGCCACGAACATGGTGCGCCGCATGGCCAGCAGCCGCAGCAACGTCCGGTCCTCGTACAGCGCCCGCTCCACGTCCGCCGGCTCCAGCCCGCGACTGCGCGCCGCGACGGAAAGGAACACTGTCGCCGGATCGGTGGCATGCAACGCCACCATCGCCTCGACCACCCCGGCGACCTCTTCCCCCCGCACCGCCGGAGCCAACCGATGCCGAACACCCAGCCGAGCTCGCCGCTCCGCCGCATCTATCGAACGCATGAACGAATCCTATCCGCCTCGAAGGGAAGTGCGTTCCTCCGCAGTAGCCAAATTTGGCTAATGGCCCGGAGGGGCGTATGTTTCTCGCAGTAGCCAAATTTGGCTATCCAGGCGTGAGGGGTTCGATGAAGCCGGTACGACTTCTGGTCCTGGGAGCGTTGCGCAGGCGCGGTCGCGCACACGGCTATCAGATCCGCGCGGATCTGGAATCCTGGGGCGCACACGAATGGTCCACCGCCACATCGGGTTCGGTGTATCACGCGCTCAAGAGCATGGCAGGACAGGGTCTGCTGGCGGCGACGTCGGATGCGGATCCCTCGGCCGCCGGGGGCCCGCCGAGGATCGAGTACGAGCTGACGGACACCGGTGAGCAGGGGTACCTCGGCCTCCTGCGCCGGGCCTTGGCCGACCGCGAGCCGAGACTGGATGTCCTGTGTGCCGCGGTGGGCCTGATCGAGGACCTGCCCCGGGAGCAGGCCCTGCAGGTCCTGCGCACCCGGGCCGACGCGATGCGCGACTGGCGCGCCAGCATCACCGCGTACGTGCCCGCGGATACGGAGCTGGACGCGTGGGGTCCGGTGGGCGAGGTCCTCTCGCTGTGGCTGGCGACCGCCGATACCGGCGCGGAGTGGACCCGGCGGCTGATCCACCGCCTGGAAAAGGGCGCGTTCAGCATGGCCGGCGAGCCCGGTTCCCCCACTCGCCGCCCCGCACCACCGGCCGAGTAGCGGCCGCGAGCGGCGGCGGAAACTTCCCTTCGAGACGGAGCAATGCCATGGCCCACGAAATAACCGTCCCGCTGCTGCCGTGCGGATCCATCGACGAGATCGTCGAGTTCTACACCATGCTCGGCTTCACCCGGACCTACTACCAGCTGCGCCCGTACCCGTGCGTGGGCCTGCGGCGAGAAGACCTCCAGTTGCAGTTCTTCGGTTTGCCGGACTTCAGGCCCGAGGACTCCTACGGCAGTTGTGTTGTCCTCGTGCCCGATACCCAGCAGTTGTTCGAGGCGTTCGCCGCGGGCATGCGCGCGGTCCACGGCAAGCTGCTGGTCTCCGGGATCCCGCGGACGACCCGCCCGCGGAAACGCAAGAACGCCGACAACTACTCCGGGTTCACGGTCATCGACCCCGGCGGGAACTGGATCCGTTTCTTCGCGTCCCCTGGTACCGGTGGCGCCGGTACGCCCGCGGTCGGCAAGCTGGCCAGGACGCTGGAGACCGCCGTCGTGCTCGGCGACTCCAAGGGCGACGCTCGGCAGGCGGCGAAGATCCTGGACGCCACGCTGGCCCGGGAGCAGGATCGCGCACCGGCCATAGAACTGGTCGAGGCGTTGGCCTATCGCGCCGAACTCGCCCTCCGCGCCGATGACACCCCCGCCGCGGTCGATGCCCTCACGCGCGCCCGCGCCGTTCCCCTCACCGAGGCCGAACGCAGCGAACTCAGTGCGCACCTGGCCGGCCTCGAAGACCTGGAAGCCGTCGTCGGGCTCGCGCCCTAGCGCCGTGCGGCGGTCACGCCCGTATGACGAACCACTGCTCAACCCGCTCGATCACCACAGCTCGGAGGAGAATCGGCAACGGTGGCTCGAAGCTGCGACGATCACCGGTTTCGGCGTGCGATGATGCGGCCATGAGGCGTCGAAACCGCTGGTGGGGGCTGGGTCTCGGACTACTCGGTCTGGGTGCGTCGACAATCTTTGCGGCGCAACCGGCTTCGGGAGAGCCGGGGTGTCCGGTGCGGGTCGCGGTGCGGCCGGTGACGCTGACCGTCGAGGGCGAGGCCGCGACGGGACTCGTATACGACCCCTATCGGTGCGCGCCGGGCGATCTGGAACCGCGCGCGCTGATCGTCGGGGTGCACGGTCACAACAGCAGTTCCGCGGATCTCGGCGGCTACCTCACCGCCATCGCGCGCCGGACCGCCACTCCGCTGCTGGTCATGGACATGCGCGCCGCCGACAGCGAGTGGGTCACCGGCGCGTGGAACCTGCGTGCCGGGCGCGACGACGTGCTGGCCGCGACCCACTGGTACCGCGCGGAGCATCCGGCGGTCACGCGCACCGTGCTGTGGGGCTGGAGCCAAGGCGGCATCACCAGCGGGCTGGTCGCGGCGGCCGCACCGCCCGGACTGTACGACTACTGGGTCGACAACTTCGGTCCCGCGGACGATTTCACCGCATGGCTGGGCGCCGACCTGGCCGGTCCGGAACTGCGTGGTCAGATCGAGCGGGACGCCGGCGGCTGCTCGCCGGTGGTCTGCCCGCAGGCCTACGCACAGCGGTCGCCCGCGCTGCTGGCGTCCGGCATCACCGTGCGCCGCAGCTTCCTGATCCACGGCGTCGCCGACCGCGTCGTCCCCTTCCCCACGAGCGTGGAGATGCGCGCCGCGCTGACCGCCGCGGGCAAGCCGTTCTCCATGTACACCATCGCCACCGGTCGCAACCTCGAAGGTGCCGTGGTCCCCGGCGACCACTCCATCGGTCCGGCCTACTTCGAAGGCGGCTGCGTCGTGGAGCGTCTGCTCGCCGACACGGAGCCGATAGACGGACCCGTCAGTGACTACGTCGTCGACGTCGCGCGAGGCATCGCGACCGCACCACCCGCCCCGCCCGGCGCGAAGTGCGCCGCTTGACCAATCCGCCTGCGCCGTCGGCGAACTCGCACGATTCCTGCCTTGCCGCCGTACGGATTTCGCGCTGCGCGCCGGACCGAGCATCGCCGGCCGCACGACAGCGGGCCGAAATGTTTCGCGATCGTGGAACAGGTTCGGGACCGATGTGGTTGATGCACGCGGAGGGCGGCGCTGCCGCCGACGTGACGAGGAGGCGTGATGGGCAAGCCCGCGGATCCGGCATATCACTGGGACGGCGATGCGCTGGATCTGGACGCGTACCTCGCGCGCATCGGGTACCGCGGTGAGCGCGTCCCGACGCTGGCGACGCTGCGGGGGCTGCAGCACGCGCACACCACGACTCTCCCGTTCGAGAATCTCGAGATCATCCTCGGGCGCTCGGTCCCGCTGGACCTGCAGACGGTGCAGGACAAGATGGTCCGGCGGCGCCGCGGCGGATACTGCTACGAGCACGTGGGCCTGTTCGCGGCGGCGCTGGAACGTCTAGGCTTCGGCGTCACCGGATTGCACGGCCGCGTCGTGATGGGCGCGCCCGGCGGCCTGCGCCCCGCGTCACACGCGATGCTGCGGGTCACCGCGTCCGACGACGACCGGGTGTGGCTGTGCGACATCGGTTTCGGCGGCGGCCCGTCCGCCCCGCTGGAGCTGAACCCCGACGCGGGCGAGGTGCGCGCCGGTGAGTGGCGCTTCCGCCTCGAACGCTCCGAAGGCGAACTCGGCAGCGAACTGTGGACGACGTACCACTTCGCGCGCGACGGCTGGACCCTGCGCCACACCGTGACCATGAACCCGCAGTATCGGATCGACTACGCCGTCGGTAACCACTTCGTCTCCACCTCGCCGCGATCACCGTTCGTCACGCGCCCATACGTGCAGCGGTTCCGTCCGGAGGCGCACCACGTCCTCGACGGCACCGCCTGGCTGACCGAATACCCCGACGGCACTGCGCATTCGCGCGAACTGGAGCCCTCCGAACTGCCCAAGACCCTGGCCGACGTCTTCGACATCGAACTCGACCCCGCCGACCTCGCCACGCTCGCGGCCACGCCGTGGCTGTATCACTGAACCGGCACGGCGCGCAGGACCTCCGGCATTTCCGCGGACGGATGCTCCCAGCCGGTAGGGTCGGGCGGGTGCGTACCGGTATGAGACTGTTCGCCCTGTTCGCCACTCCGGTCCTGGCTCTGGCCGCCTGCTCGGGCAACAAGTCCACCGACCGGCTGAACAGTACGGTGCACACCTTCGCCGACGCGCTCAACCGCGACGACATCCCCGCCGCGGCCGCCGTCACCAGCGACCCGGCGCAGGCGTCCGGCGTCCTCGGCCCGCTGTACGACTCGCTCGGCAAGGACGTGCACTTCGAGGTCGACATGGTCGACAAGACCGACGACAGCGCCACTTTCACCCTCCTCGCCACCTGGAAGCTCGGCCCGGGCGGCAAGAACCAGTGGGCGTACCAGACCACCGGCAACGCCACCGAATCCGGCGACACCTGGAAGATTCGCTGGAATCCTGCGACCGTCGCGCCGGGACTGGAGACCGGCCCGCTCGGCTACGGCACCGTGGCGCCGGACCCGGCCGCCCGCGTGCTCGACCGCACGGGCGCCGACCTGCTGACCCAGCAGGTCGTCACCCTCGTCAACGTGGCGACCGGCGCCGACACCGCGGCCCTCGCGGCCCTGCTGAATCCGATCGAACCCAGCCTCACCGCGGGCTCGCTCGACACCGAACTGGCTGGGGCGCAAGGCAAATCGGTCACCGCCATCGCCCTGCGCCAGGCCGACCTGGACCCGATCCAGGACCGCCTGGCGGCGCTGCCGAATGTCACTCTGGCACCGCAGACCCGGCTGCTCACCTCCGACAAGGCGCTCACCTCGCCGACCCTGTCCGGACTGTCGGAGCTGTGGCAGACAGAGACCGACGCCGCGTCCGGATGGGTGGTGCGCGCCCAGACGCCCGGCGGCCCCCAGCGCGTCGGCGGCCAGGACCCGCGGCCGCTGACCGACATCCCCGCGACCCTCGACATCGGCATGCTGCGCGACGCCGACGCGGCGCTGGAGCCGATCCCGACTCCGGCGGCCATGGTCGTCATGCAGCCGTCCACCGGAAACGTGCTCGCGATGGCACAGAATCCGGCGGCCGACGCGCAGGGGCCCATCGCGCTGACCGGCCTGTACCCGCCCGGCTCCACCTTCAAGACGGTGACCGTGTCCGCGGCCCTGCAAGCCGGTCGGGTGACCCCCGACAGCCCGGTCGCCTGCCCCGGCACCGAGAACATCGAGGGCCGCCAGATTCCCAACGACAACAACTTCGACCTCGGCACCGTGCCGCTGCACACCGCGTTCGCACGGTCCTGCAACACCACGATGGGCAGGCTCGCGGCGGGCCTGCCACCCGATGGGCTGACCGCGGCCGCAGCGCAACTGGGCCTCGGCATCGACTTCACCGCGCCGGGCATGACCACCGTCACCGGCAAGGTGCCCACCGCCGACACCCCCGCGCTGCGCGTCGAGGAGGGCATCGGACAGGGCAAGGTGACCGCGACGCCGTTCGGGATGGCGTTGGTCGCCGCGTCGCTGGCGCACGGCTCGGTGCCCGCCCCGACCATCGTCGCCGGGAAACCGGGCACCCCCGACCACGCCCCGCAGCCGCTCCCGGCCGCCGTCGCCGATCAGGTGAAGACGATGATGCGCGAGACGGTGACCGACGGCACCGCCACGCAACTGCGCGATATCCCCGACCTGCTGGGCAAGACCGGCACCGCCGAGTACATCGACGACAAGCACGCGCACGGCTGGTTCGTCGGCATCCGCGGCGATCTGGCCTTTGCCGTATTCGTCAGCGACGCGGGCAGTTCGGGCCCGGCCGTCGAGGCCGCGGGACGGTTCCTGCGGGCCCGGCCGTGACGGTGCGGACACCAGAGCGACGGTGACCGGAAAGTGATCTCGGACACAGTGTGTCTCAGGTGGATTGCACCGTGATCTCACCCGCATCTCAGGGCATTCGTACATATTTCACACGTATCTCGCTCCGGCGGCAGACCCGCCCGTCCGGCCCGCTACACTTGCCCGAGGAACGCGCGGGCAACCGCGCTCGGTAAGTCACGGATCGCGCAGAAACTCGGAGTAGTGCCATCGAAACCGGCCAAGTGATCGCAGGGCATTACCGCCTGGTCGAGCGGATTGGTAGCGGCGGCACAGGCGTCGTCTGGCGTGCCGTCGACGAGCGACTGGAGCGCTCGGTTGCTATCAAGCAGATCCTCACTCAGCCCAGCCTGCCGGCGGGCGAGAAGGACATAGTGCGGCAGCGTGCCTCCCGCGAGGCCCGCAACGCCGCCCGCTTCCAGCACCCGAACGCGATCGTCGTCTTCGACATCACCGACCATGCGGGCGACCCGTGCCTGATCATGGAATACCTACCGTCGCAGAGCCTCGCGGTGGTGCTGTCCTCGCAGGGCACGCTGCCGTTACCGCAGGTGGCCCGCATCGGCGAGCAGGTGGCGTCGGCGCTGGTGGCCGCGCACCGGGCGGGCATCGTGCACCGCGATGTCAAGCCCGGCAACGTGCTGCTCGGCGAGAACGGCACGGTGAAGATCACCGACTTCGGCATCTCCAAGGCCAAGGGCGACGTCACCCTCACCGCGACGGGGCTGATCTCCGGCACCGCGGCGTACCTGGCGCCCGAGGTGGCGCGCGGCGCCGAGCCGACCCCGGCCGCGGATGTATTCGCCCTCGGCGCAACGCTTTTCCACTCGCTCGAGGGCGAGCCGCCCTACGGCACCAACCCGAACCCGCTGGCGCTGCTGTACGCGGCCGCCAACGGGCAGCTGGGCGAGCCGCGCAACGCCGGGCCGCTGACCGATCTGCTGCTGTCGCTGCTGAGCTTCGATCCCGAGGATCGGCCCAGCATGACCGACGTCCGCGACCAGCTGGCCGATTTCGCCGAATTCGGCGACGGCGCCGAGAGCACCCGCATGCTCGCCACGCACCGGCCCGCCGCCCGCCGCGCCACCCGCACCCTGGACCGCCGCTCGGCCCAGGCCGATATCTCCACCGCGGAGATGATGGCAACGGCCGCAGCGGTTTCCGAGCCCGATCTGCCGCGCGTCCGCCCGATCCCCAACGGCTCCCACCCGGACACCCGCTCCCATCCCGTCCGCTCCGCCGAGCCCCCCGCGTCATCCGGCGGCCGGAAGGCCCTGGTCTGGGGCGGCGTTGCCGCCGGCGTAGCCATCGTCGCCGCCGCCATGTACTTCCTGTTCTCCCCCGGCGGCACGAATCCCCCTTCCTCCGAGGCCGGTTCGGCCTCCACCTCCGCCCCGGCCCGCACCAGCGAGCCGAATACCGGAGCCCTCGGCCAGACCAAGAGCGCGGGTGCGGTGAACTCGACTCAGGCCATCGATGCGACCCAGGATTTCTACGAGACCCTGACGACGTCGGATCCGAGCAGTGCCTGGAACCAGCTGACCCCCGCCGCGCAGCAGGTGTACGGAAGCCAACAGGAATTCCGGACCTACTGGCAGCAGAACCGGGTGATCGGCTTCAACACCATCGACGTGCAGGGCAGCGGTAGCGCCAACGCCGACGGCTCGGTCGATATCGGAGTAGCCAGCGTGACCTACAAAAGCGGGCAGAACAACTCTGTGACCCTGCGCTTGGTCAAGTCGAGCAACGGAAAGCTGCTGATCGACAGCGACACTCGCGCCTGACGCACGGGTACCGCGAAGGTGTTGCGCCGAATAGGCTTTCGGTGTGAATACACGGGAGATGCTCAGGGCGGAGCGGGGCGAACTGGTTTCGCTGTTGCGTGAGTTGTCGGAGGGGGAGTGGGAGACGGCGTCGCTGTGTGCGGGGTGGCGGGTTCGGGATGTGGTGGCGCATCTGCAGACCGATACCGTGTCGCTGCGGACCTATCTCGGGTTCACGGTGCGGGGGCGGTCGGTGGATGGGATCAACGGGCTGCTGGTGCGTGAATTCGGGGCGCGGCCCACCGAGGAACTGGTGGACCGGCTCGACGGACCGGGCGGGTGGTTCTCGCGCGTGGCCCCCACGCTCGCCCTGGCCGATATGTTCGTGCACCAGCAGGACATTCGACGTCCGCTCGGGCGACCGCGCGAGGTGCCGGCCGAGCGGCTCGCGGCGGTGCTGTCGCACCCCGATCCGTTCGCCTTCCCGCGCCGCTACACCCGCGGGCTGCGGTTCGTCGCCACCGACCTGGAATGGTCGCGCGGCGACGGCCCGGAGGTTCGCGGGCCGGGTGAGGCGCTGGCCCTCGTCATGGTCGGCCGGCCCGTCGCCCTCGCCGACCTGGAGGGCGACGGCGTCCCGGTCCTCCGCGAACGTCTCGGCTGAACACACCCGGACAACGAGTTCCCCCGGTACCCGCGGCGGGCGGCCGGAAAATCGCTGGGCGCGACCCGATAGTCTGGTAACCGGCCGGACGACCACCGGCACAACCCGACCACAGACAAGGACTCCGCGCCGCTATGACCTCCCGCATCGAGCTCGCCCGCGTCGATCTGCGCGGTCGTACTCCCTCCGCTGCCGAGCTGCGCACCGCGCTGCCGCGCGGGGGAGTCGACGTCGACTCGGTGCTGCATCAGGTGCGCCCGGTGGTCGAGGCGATCCGCGACCGCGGCGTCGCGGCGGCCCTGGAGTTCAGCGCGAAGTTCGACGGCGTGACCCCCGCCGCGATCCGGGTCCCGGCGGCCGAACTGGATCGGGCGCTGGCACAACTCGATCCGCGGGTACGCGCCGCGCTGGAGGTCGCCATCGAGCGCACCCGCCGCGTGCACGCCGACCAGCGCCGCACCGACACCACCACCGAGGTGGTGCCCGGCGGCACCGTCACCGAGCGCTGGGTGCCCGTCGAGCGGGTCGGCCTGTACGTGCCCGGCGGCAATGCCGTCTACCCGTCCAGCGTCGTGATGAATGTCGTCCCTGCGCAGGCCGCCGGGGTGGAATCGCTGGTGGTGGCCTCGCCGCCGCAAGCGCAGTTCGACGGCTTGCCGCACCCGACCGTCCTGGCCGCCGCGAGCCTGCTCGGCGTCGACGAGGTCTGGGCGGTGGGCGGCGCGCAGGCGGTCGCGCTGCTGTCCTACGGCGGCACCGACACCGACGGCGCCCCGCTGGCCCCGGTCGACATGATCACCGGCCCGGGCAATATCTACGTCACCGCGGCGAAGCGGCTGTGCCGCGGCCTGGTCGGCATCGACGCCGAGGCCGGACCCACCGAGATCGCGATCCTCGCCGACGCCACCGCCGACCCGGTGCACGTGGCCGCCGACCTGATCAGCCAGGCCGAGCACGACGTGCTCGCCGCCAGCGTCCTGGTCACCGACAGCGCCGAACTGGCCGACGCGGTCGACACCGCGATCAACGCCCAGCTGGCCGTCGTCAAACACCACGAGCGCGTCGCGGAAGCGTTGTCCGGCAAGCAATCCGGCACCGTGCTCGTCGACGGCATCGACCAGGGCCTGCGCGTCGTGAACGCCTACGCCGCCGAGCATCTGGAGATACAGACCGCCGACGCGCCCGCGGTCGCCGCCCGCGTCCGCAGCGCCGGAGCGGTCTTCGTCGGCGCCTGGTCGCCGGTGAGCCTCGGCGACTACTGCGCCGGATCCAACCACGTACTGCCGACCGCGGGCTGTGCCCGGCATTCGTCGGGCCTGAGCGTGCAGACCTTCCTGCGCGGCATTCACGTCGTGGAATACAGCGAATCGGCGCTGAAGGATGTGTCGGGGCATGTGGTGGCCCTGGCGAACGCGGAGGATCTCCCGGCTCACGGCCAAGCCGTGCGGGCCCGATTCGAGCAGCTCGGCTGAGAATCCGCGTTTCCCGGTCCCTCGCTCTCAGCTCCGGCTGCCCGGCGCCGCACCACCACCCGCAGTCGGGGCCGCGCCGCAAATCCGCCGGCGGTGGACCGATAGGCTGGTAGCTGGATCGATGCGGTCGAAACCGAAGGATTTCACACCCCCATGACACAAATCGACGCGGCCGGCGCGCCCGGGTCCCGGATCACCCTGGCGGACCTGCCGCTGCGCGACAACCTGCGCGGCAAGAGCCCCTACGGCGCGCCGCAGCTGACGGTGCCGGTACAGCTCAACACCAACGAGAACCCGCATCCGCCGAGCCGTGCGCTGGTCGACGACGTGGCCGAGTCGGTCCGCGCCGCCGCCGCCGATCTGCATCGCTACCCCGACCGCGACGCCGTCGCCCTGCGCACCGACCTGGCCGCGTACCTGACCCGCCAGACCGGCGTGCGGCTGGACGTGACCAACGTGTGGGCGGCCAACGGCTCCAACGAGATCCTGCAGCAGCTGTTGCAGGCGTTCGGCGGGCCCGGCCGCAGCGCGCTCGGTTTCGTGCCCTCGTATTCGATGCACCCGATCATCTCCGAGGGCATCGACACCGAGTGGCTGGAAGCCAAGCGCGATGCCGACTTCTCCCTCGATGTCGACTACGCGCTGACCGCCATCGCCGAGCGCCGCCCCGACGTGGTCTTCGTGACCAGTCCGAACAACCCGACCGGGCACGGCATCCCGCAGGCGGACCTGGTCCGGATCCTGGACGCCGCGCCCGGCCTGGTGGTGGTCGACGAGGCGTATGCCGAATTCTCCGCCGCCCCCAGCGCCATCGAGCTGATCGACCGGTTCCCCGCGAAACTCGTGGTCAGCCGGACCATGTCGAAGGCGTTCGCGTTCGCGGGCGGCCGCCTCGGCTACCTGGCCGCCGCGCCCGCGGTGATCGACGCGCTGCTGCTGGTGCGGCTGCCCTACCATCTGTCGGTCGTCACCCAGGCGGCCGCGCGCGCGGCGCTGCGGCACGCCGACGAAACCCTCGCTAGCGTCGCGGAACTGGCGGCCCAGCGCGATCGGGTGGCGGCGGCGCTGCGCGAACTCGGCTTCACCGTGTCCCCGAGCGACGCGAACTTCCTGTTGTTCGGCCGCTTCGCCGACGCCCCGGCCGCCTGGCGGAAATACCTGGACCAGGGCGTACTGATCCGCGACGTCGGCATCCCGGCGCACCTGCGGGTCACCATCGGCCTGGCCGCCGAGAACGACGAATTCCTGCGGGTGAGCGAGAAACTCGCCGCGACGGAGTTGATCGGAGAATGACGACGACCATGAACCGCACCGCGCGGGTGGAGCGCACCACCAAAGAGTCCAGTATCGTCGTCGAGCTGAATCTCGACGGCACCGGCCGCACCGACATCGCCACGGGCGTGCCCTTCTACGACCACATGCTCACCGCGCTCGGCGCCCACGCCGGATTCGACCTGTCGGTGCGCGCCGAGGGCGACATCGAGATCGAGGCGCACCACACCGTCGAAGACACCGCGATCGTGTTCGGCCAGGCGCTGGGCCGGGCGCTCGGCGACAAACACGGCATCCGCCGATTCGGCGACGCCTACATCCCGATGGACGAGACCCTCGCCCACGCCGCGGTCGACGTCTCCGGGCGGCCCTACTGCGTGCACACCGGCGAACCGGATCACCTGCTGCACACCGTGATTCCGACCAACGGCCCCGGCGCGCCGTACTCCACGGTGCTGAACCGTCACGTCTTCGAGTCGATCGCGCTGAACGCCCGCATCGCGCTGCACGTGCGGGTGCTCTACGGCCGCGACCAGCACCACGTCACCGAGGCCGAGTTCAAGGCGGTGGCGCGGGCGCTGCGCGCCGCCGTGGAAATCGATCCCCGGGTGACCGGGGTGCCGTCGACGAAGGGAACGCTGTGACGGTTTCGGTCGCGCTGCTGGACTACGGGTCCGGCAATCTGCACTCGGCCAACCGCGCTCTGATCCGGGCCGGTGCCGACGTCACGGTGACCGCCGATCCGGAGATCGCCTTGGCCGCCGACGGCCTGGTGGTGCCGGGTGTCGGCGCGTTCGCGGCATGCATGGCGGGCCTGCGCTCGGTGCGCGGGGAACGCATCATCGGCAAGCGACTCGCGGGCGGCCGCCCGGTACTCGGCATCTGCGTCGGCATGCAGATCCTGTTCGAACGCGGCGTGGAATTCGGCGTCGAGAGCGAGGGCTGCGCGGAATGGCCCGGAACCGTCGACCGCCTGCCCGCCGAGGTGCTGCCGCACATGGGCTGGAACACCGTGCGAGCGCCGGCCGACACCGCGCTGTTCGCGGGGATGGACGCCGACACCCGCTTCTATTTCGTGCACTCCTACGCCGCACGCACCTGGGGACTTCCCGACAACGGCACGCTCGCCCCGGCGAAACTCACCTGGGCCGAGCACGGTGGCCCGTTCCTCGCCGCCGTGGAGAACGGCCCGCTGTGCGCGACCCAATTCCACCCGGAGAAGTCGGGAGACGCGGGCGCGCAACTGCTGCGCAACTGGATCGGGTCCCTGTAGGCCCGGCAGTTCCGTGCCCGGCACGCCGGATACCCCAGCGTGGGCGGATATCGGGCAACCACCGCTTATCGTCGTAACGACGTGAATCTCGGCACGGTGGAAAGGGACTGCGATGGGCGACATTCCGGCATTGCTGGCGACCGCGTTCGATCTCCCGACCTGGCTGCGGTACTGGTCGGCCGGCTGGGCCGACAGCGGCTCGGCCGGATCCTGAGCGCTCAGCTCGCCGGCTGGATCTGATCCACTCGACCGGCCAGCCAGCGGCCGTCCACATTGTCCAGGAAGACGCGCATGCTGGAGCGGGTCGGCTGCGGCAGGCCCAGTGTGACGTCGCTGCGGGTGGATTGGTCGACGGTCACCAGGATCTCCGCGTGCTCGGGGTCGGAGGCCTCGGTGCGGCATTCGACCGTCTTCGCCTCGGCGATGGTGTGCGAGCCGGTGGCCCGCGCGCGGCGGTCGGCGGCGGAACTCTCGAACTGCTCGCGGAACGGCCCCGTGGAGCGGTCCAGCACCCGCTGGTCGTACTCGTCGTAGCGGTTGAAGTCGAAAGTGGTCAGCTGGCGGCCGAAGTCGCAGGCGGCCAGCTGAACCGGATCTGTGGGCGCCGCGGCCACCGGCGGGGTCACGACCAGCGCGGACACCGCGACCGCCGCCGGTGGCAGCGTAATCGCGAAGTGGCGCAGCGTGATCCGGAACATGACGGGAATCCTTGCTCGTCGACGGTGAACGGGAACTGGGCGTGCCCGCGACCCAGCCTACGCACGCACGGCGTGTGATCGGCCTCTCGTTCGCGGGGTCGGCACAGTCATCTTCGTATAGCCCGGCGACGGGCGGGGCAAACCTCGCGGTCGTCGCCACGCGGCCGCGACCGGCGTCCTATTTGCGCCATCCCGGCGCCGGGACCTCGGGCGCAGCCCAGTAGGCTGCGAGCGTGAGTCTTGTCTTGCTACCCGCCGTGGATGTCGCCAATGGTGAGGCCGTGCGCCTGGTTCAGGGGGAGGCCGGCAGCGAAACCGGCTACGGTTCGCCGCGCGAGGCGGCGCTGGCCTGGCAGCGGGCCGGCGCCGAATGGGTCCATCTGGTCGATCTGGACGCCGCCTTCGGGCGCGGCTCCAACCGGGAGTTGCTCGCCGAGGTCGTCGGCGAGCTGGATGTGCGCGTCGAGCTGTCCGGCGGCATTCGCGACGACGATTCGCTGAAGGCGGCGCTGGCCACCGGCTGCGCCCGGGTCAATCTCGGCACCGCCGCGCTGGAGGACCCGCAGTGGTGCGCCCGCGCCATCGCCGAGTACGGCGACCGCATCGCCGTCGGGCTGGACGTGCGTCTCATCGACGGCGAGTACCGGCTGCGCGGCCGCGGCTGGGTCAGCGACGGCGGCGACCTGTGGGAGGTGCTGGAGCGGCTGGAGCGCGACGGCTGCGCCCGCTACGTCGTCACCGACGTCACCAAGGACGGCACCCTCACCGGCCCCAATCTCGAACTGCTGGGCGAGGTCACCAACGCGACCGACGCCCCGGTGGTCGCCTCCGGCGGCGTGTCCACCCTCGACGATCTGCGTGCCATCGCGGGTCTGGTGGGTGAGGGCGTGGAGGGCGCGATCGTCGGAAAGGCCTTGTACGCCGGGCGTTTCACGCTGCCCGAGGCGCTGGACGCGGTGCGCTGAGGCGATGAGTATCGATCGGGCCGGGCTGCTCGCCGTCGCCGGCGACATACTGGATTCCGTCACCCCGCGTTTCGTCGAGGGCGTCGGCGCGCCCAGCGCGGTCAGCAAGGGGCGCGGCGACTTCGCCACCGAACTGGATCTCGAACTGGAACGCACTCTCTCGGCGCAGCTGCGGGAGCAGACCGGAATCCCGGTGCACGGCGAGGAATTCGGTGGTCCCGAACTCACCTCGGGCACCGCCTGGGTGCTCGATCCGATCGACGGCACCTTCAATTACTCTGCGGGACACCCACTCTCGGGCATGCTGCTGGCGCTCGTGGACGGCGGCGAGCCGGTGCTGGGCCTGACCTGGCTGCCGCTGCTGGGCCGCCGCTACGCCGCCGCCGTCGGCGGTCCGGTGCTGCTGGACGGAAAACCGCTGCCGCCCTTGGAGTCCGGCCGGTTGTCCGAGGCGATGATCGGCTTCGGCGCGTTCAACATCGACAGCCACGGCCGCATCCCGGGCCGCTTCCGGTTCGATCTGCTCGGCGCGCTGAGCCGGCTGTCGGGGCGGCTGCGCATGCACGGCTCCACGGGAATCGACCTGGCGTTCACCGCCTCCGGCGTGCTCGGCGGGGCGGTCGTGTTCGGTCATCACCCGTGGGACAACGCGGCGGGCGTGGCGCTGGTGCGCGCCGCGGGGGGAGTGGTCACCGACCTGCGCGGCGAGCCGTGGACGATCACCTCGAAGTCGGTGCTCGCGGCGGCGCCCGGGGTGCACGGGGAACTGCTGGAACTGATCGACAGCGCGGTCGCCACCCGTCGGGGCGGCGGCACTGCCGGACCTTCGGAGAGGGCGCAATGACACTGGCCGTACGCGTGATTCCGTGCCTGGACGTCGACGCCGGCCGCGTCGTGAAGGGCGTGAACTTCGAGAACCTGCGCGACGCGGGCGATCCGGTGGAACTGGCCGCGGCCTACGACGCGCAGGGCGCCGACGAACTGACCTTCCTGGACGTCACCGCCTCCTCGGGCGACCGCGGCACCATGATCGACGTGGTGACCCGCACGGCGGAGCAGATCTTCATCCCGCTCACCGTCGGCGGCGGCGTGCGCACCGTCGAGGACGTCGACCGGCTGCTGCGCGCGGGCGCGGACAAGGTGTCGGTCAACACCGCGGCCATCGCCAACCCGGAGATCCTCCGCGAGATGTCGCAGCGGTTCGGGTCGCAGTGCATCGTCCTGTCGGTGGACGCGCGCCGGGTCCCCGACGGCACCGCGCCGACGCCCTCGGGCTGGGAGGTCACCACGCACGGCGGCAAGCGCGGCACCGGCCTCGACGCGATCGAATGGGCACTGCGCGGCGCCGAACTGGGCGTGGGCGAGATCCTGCTGAACTCGATGGACGCCGACGGCACCAAGGGCGGTTTCGACCTGCCGATGATCGAGGCGGTCCGCAAGACGGTGTCGGTGCCGATCATCGCCAGCGGCGGCGCGGGGCGCGTCGAGCACTTCGCCCCGGCCGTGCACACCGGTGCCGACGCGGTGCTGGCGGCCAGCGTCTTCCACTTCGGCGATCTGACCATCCCGCAGGTCAAGGACGCGATGCGGGCCGAGGGCATCGTCGTCCGCTGACGGGCGGGCAGGGCCGCGTCGATATATCCGGCCGCATTGATATAAAGGTCTGCATGAGTCTGGATCCCGCCATCGCCGCCCGCCTCAAGCGCAACGAGGCCGGGCTGGTCGCCGCGATCGCGCAGGAGCGCGGCTCCGGGGACGTGCTGATGATGGCGTGGATGGACGACGAGGCGCTGGCCCGGACCCTCGCTACCCGCAAGGCGACCTACTTCTCCCGTTCGCGGCAGCAACTGTGGGTCAAGGGCGAGACGTCCGGGCACACCCAGTACGTGCACGAGGTGCGCCTGGACTGCGACGGCGACACCGTGCTGCTGCTCGTCGACCAGGAGGGCGCGGCCTGCCACACGGGCACGCACACCTGCTGGGACGGCGATGTGCTGCTGACCGACCAGACCTGACCCGCACCTACTCCTCGCCGTCGTCCGGACTCGTCCGGCCGGATCGTCCGATGCCCCGGGCCAGTCCGGCGTCGAACTGCGCCACCAGCAACTCGCCGAGTTCCACCAATTCCTCGGTCCGCGTGTCGTCGAGCCCGTCGAACACCAGGCCGCGCACCGCCTCGAGATAGCCGGGACGGGCCTCCTCGACCTTCCGGTAGCCCGCTTCGGTCAGCACCGCGTGAGCGCCGCGCCGACCGCGCATGGACTCGCGTTTCGCCCAGCCGAGCCGTTCCAATTTGGTGACCACATGCGACAGTCGAGATAGCGATGCATTTGCCTTAGAGGCAAGTTCGCTCAACTGCAGGCGATGGCCGGGTTCTTGGGTCAGCAGTTCCATGACGAAGTACTCGAAATGCGTTACGCCGGAATCGCGTTGCAGCTGGGTATCCATCGCCGCTGGTAGCCGAGTCGTCAGCGCGACAAGAGTCCGCCAAGCTCGCTGTTCGGTGGGATTCAGCCACTTCGTCACATCGCGCCCTCTCACTGCAGCCGCGTGACAAACCTTCGTTAGCTGAGCTAGCGATCATTGAAACTTCAAATCGGTCACCGGCAGAGCACCAAGTTTGCCATGATTTCGCTCGATGGTCACGGCTCAGGTTTATGACGTGACAGCTATCACGTGGCTTCAGTGCAGGGGAGGGTCTTCGCGCGGGCCGGGCGGGCCCGGTCGCGGCGATGCGGGTGTGGTGTCGACCGGCTGCGCGAGCCCGGACCGCTTGGCCGCGCGGTGGGTGCGGTACTTGCGGCGCAGGACCATGAACACCACGAGCGCGAACAGGACCGCGGCGACGATCGCGGCGGTCAGCGACGCGCCGCGGAAGCCGGGCGCGTCCACGTCCAGCACACGCTCACCCGCGTGCGCGGCGCTGCTGCCGCCCAGCACGATGGTGAGCGTCATGAGATTCGGCAGTGCCGCGACGAGCGCCAGCACCGCGGCCGCTCCGGCGAGGAACCGGCCCGCGCGCCGCCGCCAGGACAGCACGGCGAACAACAGGAGAAGCAGCGGGATGAGGGTGCACAGGAAGCCCAGGGCCAGCCCGGACCAGATGCCCTGGGCGAAACTGCCGTGGCCGGACATGCTCGCGACGCGCTGCGCCCACCAGCGTGGAATGAACGCCGCGAGGATGAAGTAGGCGACGACGAGCACCACGGCCACGGCCAGCAGCGCCAGGATCCGATTGCGCCAGGTGGTCGAGGCGGGCTTGTGGCCGGCCGTTTGCTCCACACTCCGCGAAGTCATAGCAACAGCGTATGTGCAGGGCCGGGTGCCGGGGAATGACTCGCCCCGGCGTTTCGGATCAGCTATTTCGTGAACGCAGGAAGGCCAGGGCGGTATCGGCGTGCACGTTCGCCCGGAGTTCGCCGGTAATCACCTTCAGGACCGTGCGATCGGTGTCGATGACGAAGGTCTGCCGCTTCACCGGCATGAGCTTGCCGAGCAGGCCGCGCTTGACGCCGAACCGCTCGGCGACCGCGCCGTCGCTGTCGGACAGCAGGGGGTAGCCCAGCCGCTGCTTGTCGTCGAAGCCGGCCTGGGTGTCCACCGAATCGGTGCTGATGCCCGCGCAGAACGCGCCCAGGGCGGCGAATTCGCCTGACAGATCACGGAAGTGGCAGGCCTCCGCGGTGCAGACCGGGGTGTTGGCGGCGGGGAAGAAGAACAGCACCAGCGGTCCGTCGGCGAGCAGGGTGTCGAGGGACCGCGAGATTCCGGACTGGTCGGGTAGATCGAACTGGGGAGCGCGCTGGCCTTCCTTCATAGGATGCGACAGTACCGGGCACGGTGGGCGCCCGGTACCGCGCGAGGCGTGCGCTCAGACGCCGAGGAGCGCGGCGACTTCGGGATTCTTGACCGCCATGACGTCGAGAATGCCGTGTGCCTTCAGGAACGGACGCAGTTCCTTGATGCGATCGGAGTGCTCGGCGTACTCGTCGGGGAAACGATGGCGGTCCAGGTTCTCGATCGCCTTCACATAGGTGACGAAGGAGGCCAGGGCGTTGTACTTGCTCGGATTCTGCCCGCTGGAGTACTGGCCGGCATTCCCGGGCCGAGGCGGCTGGCCGGGCGCGGAACCGTGCATCATCGGGTGACCTCCGTGGCGTGAACCCTCCGGTGCGACCGGCTGCGAGGGGTACATCTGTGTCGAACTCCTCTCGAAATGGGGAATACCGCGTGCGACTCGAGCCCGGAGGGTACCCGGATGCCGGGTCCACGGTTGCTCTTCGCCGAAGTTATTCGGGGCGACCCGCGACCGGGCTGGCCGGGGTGTCCATATCGTGTCCTTTCCCACCTGGAATGATGGACGGATGCACGGCGCAGCGACCGACCGTCCGGGGACCACCGACACCACCACCCGCGTGCAGTTCCGCGCGCTCGCGGCCGAGCACCGGGTGGTACCGGTGATCCGAAAGGTCTTGGCGGACTCGGAGACTCCGCTGTCGGCCTATCGCAAGCTGGGTGCCGAACGAGCCGGCACATTCCTGCTGGAGTCGGCGGAGAACGGGCGATCGTGGTCGCGCTGGTCGTTCATCGGCGCCGGTAGTCCCAGCGCGCTGAGCGTGGTCGACGGCGAGGCCGTCTGGCTGGGCGCCACTCCCGCCGACGCGCCCTCCGGCGGCGACCCGCTGGCCGCGCTGCGCGACACCCTGGAGTTGCTGCGCACCGAGCGGCTGCCCGGCCTGCCGCCGCTGACCGGCGGCCTGGTCGGCTACCTCGGCTACGACGCCGTGCGGCGCATGGAGCGACTGCCCGAACTGACCGTCGACGATCTGCGGCTGCCCGAGATGGTGCTGTTGCTGGCCACCGATCTCGCCGCCTTCGACCATCACGAGGGCGCGATCACGCTGATCGCCAACGCGGTCAACTGGAACGGTACCGACGAGCGCGTGGACGAGGCCTACGACGACGCGGTGGCCCGCCTCGACCGGATGACCGCGGCGCTGGCCGCCCCCGCCGAGTCGACGGTATCGGTGTTCGACCGGCCCGAACCGGAATACCGTCGCCAGCGCACCGCCCAGGAGTTCGGCGCGGGCGTCCGCCGGCTGGTCAAGGAGATCGAGGCCGGCGAGGCGTTCCAGGTGGTGCTCTCGCAGCGGTTCGAGATGGACTACGACGGCAGCCCGCTCGACCTCTACCGCATGCTGCGCGCGTCGAACCCGAGTCCGTACATGTACCTGATGCACATCCCGGACGGCAGCGGCGGCACCGCCTTCTCGATCGTGGGTTCCAGCCCGGAGTCGCTGGTGACGGTGAAGGACGGGGTGGCCACCACGCACCCGATCGCCGGCACCCGCCCCCGCGGCGCCGACGAGGAGGACGACCTGCTGCTGGAGAAGGGCCTGCTGGCCGACGCGAAGGAGAACGCCGAGCATCTGATGCTCGTCGACCTGGGCCGCAACGATATCGGCCGGGTGTGTGAACCGGGGTCGGTGCGGGTCACCGAGTATCGGCACGTGGAGCGCTACAGCCACGTCATGCACCTGGTGTCGACCGTGTCGGGCCGGTTGGCGGCGGGCAAGATCGCGCTCGACGCGGTGCGGGCGTGTTTCCCCGCGGGCACCCTGTCCGGCGCGCCGAAGGTCCGGGCGATGGAGCTGATCGAGGAGCTGGAACCGACCCGCCGCGGCGCCTACGCCGGGGTGGTCGGCTATCTGGACTTCGCGGGCGACGCCGACACCGCGATCGCCATCCGCACCGCGCTGCTCAAGGACGGCACCGCCTACGTGCAGGCCGGTGCGGGCATCGTCGCCGACTCGGATCCCGAGTACGAGGACGCCGAATCCCGCAACAAGGCCATGGCGGTCCTCAAGGCCATCGCCGCCGCCCAGACCGTCCGTGCCTGCACCCCCGACCATCCCGACGGTGCACCGCGATGAGTTCTCCGGAATCCGAACCAGCCCAACCCGTTACGGAGAAGCGCAAGTACCCCGTCGGCCCGGCGCTGCTGCTGCTCGTGGGCGCGGCCGCGCTGTGGGCCGCCTCGCGGATGACGTGGGTGACGCTGGAGTCCTCCGACGGTCTCACCGAGGCGCGCACCCAGCATCTCAACGGCGGTGTCTGGTTCGGGGCGCTGACCCCGTTGTCGCTGGTGCTGCTGGCGGCGATCGCCGCGATCCTCGCCGGCCGGGGCTGGCTGCGCCGGCTGCTCGGCGTGGTGGTGGCGGTGCTGGCGGCGGTGGCCGCCGTGCCGGGCTTCGCGCTGCTGACCGGCCACACCGCGACGGCCGAGCGGGCCGCCCGGCTGGCCGAGCTTCCGGCCCGCGCACACGTGGACCAGGTGACGACCTCGACGTTCCCGGCCGTGCTGACCCTGATCGGCGCGCTGGCGGCCTTCGTGGCGGGCGTGCTGCTGGCGCGGATGCCCGAGACCACCGCGCGGCTGTCCGGCAAGTACGACAACCCGGTGTTCCGACGCGCCGCGGCGGCGGATCAGGTTGCGGCGCAACAGGCCCGGGAGCGCGCGGCGGGCGACGCGACCACTGCGGCGTCGGGCACGGGCTCGACGGCCCCCGACCAACTGTCCGAGCGCGTGCTGTGGGATGCCCTCGACGCCGGCACCGACCCCACCGACGACGAGCCGGGAAGGTGAGCATTATCCCCTTCCGGGCGGATGCGACGCAGAACACCCCGGCGTCAGAACTTGGAGCACAGCCATTTACCCTTTATCAGCATCGGTGAGACAGCGCCTGGGGGGATTCTCAGGCAGCAAGTCCGTCTCCCCAGAAAGGATTCGAGCCAGATGACGGTACTCGACTCGATTCTCGACGGGGTCCGCGCGGATGTGGCCGCTCGGGAAGCCCTCCTGGATTTCCAGGCGGTCAAGCAGGCCGCCGCCGCGGCGCCCTCGCCGCGCAACGCGTACGCCGCACTCCATCAGGACGGTGTCGGGGTCATCGCCGAGGTGAAGCGGGCCAGCCCCTCCAAGGGCGAGCTGGCCGACATCACCGACCCGGCCAGTCTGGCCAAGGCCTACGAGGACGGCGGCGCGCGCATCATCAGCGTGCTGACCGAGGGCCGCCGCTTCCACGGCTCGCTGGACGACCTGGACGCGGTCCGCGCGGTGGTCGACGTGCCGATCCTGCGCAAGGATTTCGTCGTCGGCCCGTACCAGATCCACGAGGCCCGCGCGCACGGCGCCGACGTGATCCTGCTGATCGTCGCGGCGCTGGAGCAGGACGTGCTGTCCTCGCTCATCGACCGCACCGAATCGCTGGGCATGACCGCGCTGGTGGAGGTGCACACCGAGGAGGAGGCCGACCGCGCGCTGGAGGCCGGCGCCTCGGTCATCGGGGTCAACGCCCGCAACCTCAAGACCCTCGAGGTGGACACCGACGTGTTCGCCCGTATCGCGCCCGGCCTGCCGACCGAGGTCATCCGCGTCGCGGAGTCCGGCATCAGCGGCACCGCCGATCTGCTCGCCTACGCCGGTGCGGGCGCCGACGCCGTGCTGGTCGGCGAGAGCCTGGTGACCAGCGGCGACCCGCGCGCCGCGGTCTCCGAGCTGGCGACCGCCGGGACGCACCCGTCCTGCCCGCGGCCGCTGCGCCGGGGTGCGGCACGATGACCCGGACCCGGGAGTCGGGCGCGGGTGAGCTGCCGCAGGCGAGCGTCGGTGTCACCCAGCGCAGCCACGAACCGGATCTCGGCGGCCACTTCGGCGCGTACGGCGGCCGGCACGTGCCGGAGGCACTGATGGCGGTGATCGAGGAGGTCACCGCCGAATACGACAAGTGCCGCGTCGACCCGGACTTCCTGGGCGAGCTGGACCGGTTGCAGCGCGACTACGCCGGTCGCCCGTCGCCGGTGTTCGAGTGCACCCGCCTGGCCGAGCACGCCGGTGGCGCGCGCATCCTGCTCAAGCGGGAAGACCTGAACCACACCGGTTCCCACAAGATCAACAACGTGCTGGGCCAGGCATTGCTGGCCAAGCGGATGGGCAAGTCCCGCGTCATCGCCGAGACCGGCGCCGGTCAGCACGGCGTCGCTACCGCGACCGCGTGCGCGCTGCTCGGCCTGGACTGCATCGTCTACATGGGCGCCGTCGACACCGCCCGGCAGGCGCTCAACGTGGCCCGGATGCGTCTGCTGGGCGCCGAGGTGGTGTCGGTGACGACCGGCTCGCAGACGCTCAAGGACGCCATCAACGAGGCGCTGCGCGACTGGGTCACCCACGCCGACGACACCTACTACTGCTTCGGCACCGCCGCCGGGCCGCATCCGTTCCCGCTGCTGGTGCGTGACTTCCAGCGCGTAATCGGGCTGGAGGCGCGGGCGCAGGTGCTGGACCGGACCGGGCGGCTGCCCGACGCCGTAACCGCTTGTGTCGGTGGGGGTTCCAACGCCATCGGGATCTTCCACGCCTTCATCGACGACCCCGAGGTCCGGCTGATCGGTTACGAGGCGGCCGGTGACGGCGTCGAAACCGGCAGGCATGCCGCGACTTTCACCGGCGGACGGCCGGGCGCGTTCCAGGGCGCGTACTCGTACCTGCTGCAGGACGAGGACGGTCAGACGATCGAATCTCATTCCATCTCAGCGGGTTTGGACTATCCAGGGGTGGGCCCCGAGCACGCGTTCCTGAAGGACATCGGCCGCGCCGAGTACCGGCCGATCACCGACACCGAGGCGATGGACGCGCTGCTGCTGCTCTCGCGCACCGAGGGCATCATCCCGGCCATCGAGTCGGCGCACGCGGTGGCGGGCTCGCTGCAACTGGGCCGTGAACTGGGCGAGGGTGCGATTATTCTGGTCAGCCTGTCCGGCCGCGGCGACAAGGACATGGATACCGCCGCCAAGTGGTTCGGACTGTACGGAGAGGACGACAAGTGAGTCGCCTGGGCAGCACCTTCGCCGACTGCCGCGCCGAGCATCGCGCCGCACTGGTCGGCTACCTGCCCGCGGGCTACCCCGATCTCGTCGGTTCCATCGCCGCCTGCACCGCCATGGTCGAATCCGGTTGCGACATCATCGAAGTCGGCATCGCCTACTCCGATCCGGTGATGGACGGGCCCACCATCCAGGCGGCCGCCGAACAGGCGCTGCGCGGCGGCGTGCGGGTGCGCGACGTCTTCTCGGTAGTCGAGGCGATCAGCAATTCCGGCGGCAAGGCCGTCGTGATGACCTACTGGAATCCCGTGCTGCAGTACGGCGTCGACCGTTTCGCGCGGGATCTCGCCACCGCCGGCGGGCTGGGCCTGATCACCCCGAACCTCATTCCGGAAGAGGCCGGGGAGTGGATCGCCGCCGCCGAGGCGCACGATCTCGACCGCATCTTCCTGGTGGCGCCGTCCTCCACCGAGGAGCGACTCGCCAAGACCATCGAGGCCAGTAGCGGTTTCGTGTACGCGGCCTCCACCATGGGCGTCACCGGCGCCCGCGCCGCCGTCTCCTCGGCGGCCCCCGCCCTGTGCGCCCGCATCCGCACCCACTCCGACATCCCGATCGGCGTCGGCCTCGGCGTCCGCAGCGGCGCCCAAGCCGCCGAAATCGCCGCCTACGCCGACGGCGTGATCGTCGGCTCGGCCCTGGTCTCCGCCGTCGCCGAAGGCCTCGACCAGGTCCGCGCCCTCACCGCCGAACTGGCCCAGGGCGTCCGCTCCACCCCGGTCGCCTCGTAACCCTGGTCGCGAAACCCGCCCGGTGGTGGGTGGCGACTACGGTTCGTCCGTATTCCGTTACGGTGGGCGCGTGACTTTTGCAGTCCTGGCAGACAGTGTTGTTTCGCACGGTGGGGTACAGGCGGCGGTGCTGGCCTCGATTCCCAGTCCGCCGCGCGGGGTGTGGTACATCGGGGGGTTCCCGCTGCGGGCGTATGCGCTGTGCATCATCGTCGGTATCGTCGCGGCGATCTGGTGGGGGGAGCGGCGCTGGCGTGAGCGCGGCGGGCCGGCCGGCGCGGTGCTCGATGTGGCGATGTTCGCCGTGCCGTTCGGACTGATCGGCGGGCGGCTCTACCACGTCGCCACGGATTGGCAGAAGTACTTCGGCGACGACGGCCATCCGATGAACGCCCTGAAGATCTGGGAGGGCGGCCTCGGCATCTGGGGCGCGGTGCTGCTCGGCGGGGTCGGCGCGTGGATCGGCTGCCGGGTGTATCGAATTCCCTTGCCGGCGTTGGGCGATGCGATCGCTCCGGCGATCCTGCTGGCGCAGGCGATCGGCCGCCTCGGCAACTACTTCAACCAGGAGCTCTACGGCCGCGCCACCGATCTGCCGTGGGGGCTGGAGATCTACCTGCGCTTCGACTCCGACGGTCAGCTCGACATGATGAACGGCGTGTCCACCGGCGTGGTGGAGAAGGTGGTGCAGCCGACCTTCCTCTACGAGCTGGTGTGGAACTTGATCGGCGTGCTGGTGCTGGTCTTGGTGGACAAGCGCTTCCGCATCGGCCACGGCCGGTTGTTCGCGCTGTACGTCGCGCTCTACTGCTTCGGCCGGTTCTGGGTGGAGCTGCTGCGCGACGACGAGGCCACCCACATCGCGGGCGTCCGGATCAACTCGTTCACCTCCGCGGTCGTATTCCTCTGCGCCATAGCCTATTTCCTGCTCGCCACCAAGGGACGCGAGGCCGCCGAACAACTGCAGCCCGGCGGACACCGCCCATGGCCCTGGCAGTTCGGCGCACTGCGCCGGGCAGGCGCGGAATCCGCCACCCCGGCCGCGACCGCAGTTACGGAAACCGACCCGTCCGAGGAATCCGACGACCTCCCAACGGAATCCGAGTCCGACGACAAGCCCACAGCAACGAAAACCACTGCGGCAGAAGCGAAGAACACGTCGATCGAGCCCAGCGCAGAGGCCGCGGGCGAACCGTCGACGGATGCGGCCGCTGAGTCTGCGAGCGAGTCCCCGGAGCCGGCGGCGAGCAAACCCGCCGACGGTACCGCGAGCAATTCCGCTGAGGACGCGGCAAGCCAGTCTGCAGAGGGTGCGGCGAGCAAGCCCGCGGACGTCGCGGCAGGCAAGCCTGCCGAGGGTGCGGCGGGCGCGTCTACAGAGGGTGCGGTCAACAAGCCCGCGGGCGAGGCGGCGAGCAAGTCCCCAGAGAATGCGGCAGGCGGGTCTGCGGAGGATGTAGCGGGCGAGCCCGCCGGCGGGGCGGCGAGTGAATCCGTGGCCGATACCGGCAACGAAACCGCATCCCTCACCGATAACAGTGAGAATGCGGCAGACTCCGCAACGTCCGATGCGACGAAATCGACGGAGTCGGGCAAGAATTGAGTCCGGTCCGCGGCACATACGCGGCGGGGCGGGGAGACCGGGCCGGTCAGGCGGGCCCGAGTGAACTAGGAGGAACCGAGTGACCGACCCATACCAGCAGCAGCCGGGGTACGGGCCGCAGTACGGCGCGCCCGGAACCGGGCCGGGCACGGGGCAGCCCATGGGCCAGCAACCGCCCGTGGACGCATACGGCCAGCCGAACCCGTACGGCCAGCCGCAACAATACGGCCAGCCCTACGGTCAGCCGGGCGGCTACCCGCCCGCCCCGTACGGCGCGCCGGGCATGGACCCCGAGGCCCCCTTCGGCCGCAACATGTACGGCGAGCCGTACTCGGACAAGTCGAAGATGGTGGCCGGACTCCTGCAGATCTTCCTGGGCAGTTTCGGCGTCGGCCGCTTCTATCTCGGCTACCCCGGCCTGGCCGTCGGACAGATCGCGGTCACATGGCTCACCTGCGGCATCGGCGGCATCTGGCCCCTCATCGACGGCATCATGATCCTCACGGGCAAGGTCCGCGACCAGTACGGCCGCCCACTCCAGGAGAACTGACCCCGCTCCGCCCCCGTCATCCCGCCGAAAAGGGTGCCGGGATGACGGGCAGGTTGGCCTGGATTCTCTTGCTGCGCCTATCCGTGACTTTCTTGCCGCGGCTGTCCGGGGCTCTGTTGCCGCGGCTGTCCGCGACTTTCTTGTTGCGCCTATCCAGGACCCCATGTTGCGGCTGTTCGGATCGCCGCGCGCGTAATGCTGGGTGGGTATACCCGCATGTCGTAGGGTGTGGCGGTGTTGTGTGCCGTGCGCGCGAGGCATCCGCGCCCGCTGGAGAGGTAGATCATTGCGCCGCAAGCTGTTCGCCGCCGTGCTCGCCGTCGCCGTCGTCAGCGGGCTCGCCGCGGGCTGCGGTAGCAACGATCCGAACTTGCTGAAGGTCGGGACCGAGGGCACCTACGCGCCCTTCAGCTTCCAGGGTCCCGACGGGAAACTCACCGGTTACGACGTCGAGGTGGTGCAGGCCGTCGCCGGCAAGCTCGGCAAGCGGGTCGAATTCGTGCAGACCCCGTGGGACGCGCTCTTCGCGGGCCTCGAGTCCAAGCGCTTCGACCTGGTCGCCAACCAGGTCACCGTGAATCCCGATCGCGAGCAGAAGTATTCGCTGTCCCAGCCCTACACCACCTCCGACGGCGTGATCGTCACCCGCGCCGACAAACCGGGCATCACCACCTTGCCCGACCTGAACGGCAAGGTCTGCGCGCAGTCCTCGACCAGCAACTGGAGCAAGGTCGCGTCCGGCGCGGGCTGCAAGGTCGAGGCCGTCGAGGGGTTCGTGCAGGCCATCCAGCTACTGAAGAACGGCCGCGTCGACGCGACGGTCAACGACACCCTCGCCGTCGGCGAATACACGAAGACCACCAGCGACACCAGCGTCAAGGTCTCCGGCAAGACGGGCGAGACCAGCCACCAGGCCTTCGCCGCCCGCAAGGACTCCGGCGCCCTGACCTCCGAGGTCAACGGCGCCCTCGACGCGCTGCGCGCCGACGGCACCCTGGCAAGGATCTCCGACAAGTACTTCGGAACCGACGTCAGCAAATAACGCATGGACTCCGCCACCTGGGAGCTGATCCGGCACAATCTCCAGCCCATGCTGGAGGCGACGGTCACCAAGACGCTGCCGCTCACCGCGATCAGCTTCGCCATCGGCCTGGTGCTCGCGCTGTTCGTAGCGCTGGCGCGAATGTCGAAGATGTGGCCCGTATCGGCGGCGGCCCGGTTCTACATCTCGATCATTCGCGGCACGCCGCTGCTGGTGCAGTTGTTCATCGTCTTCTACGCGCTGCCGCAGCTGAACATCGTGATCGATCCGTTCCCGGCCGCCGTGATCGCGTTCAGTCTCAATGTCGGCGGCTACGCGGCGGAGGTGATCCGCGCGGCCATCCTCTCCGTCGCCGAGGGCCAGTGGGAGGCGTCGCAGGCGCTGGGCCTGTCCTACCCGCAGACGCTGAGTTCGATCATCCTGCCGCAGGCCGCGCGGATCGCCGTGCCGCCGTTGTCCAACACGCTGATCTCCTTGGTGAAGGACACCTCGCTCGCGTCCACGATCTTGGTTACCGAGTTGTTGCGGACTGCTCAATTGGCCGCCGCGCCCACGTTCGATTTCTTCGCCCTCTACGGGGTCGCGGCGGTCTACTACTGGGTCATCTGCTTGATACTCGGATTTGCCCAAACACGCCTGGAAACCCGCTTGGCACGGCATGTCGCACGGTGACGCGCGTCATGTTTCGGAGGATTGATAGCGGAGGGTATGCCCAGTCAGCGGCCGCCGCGCGGCAGGACTAGGCTCGACTCGTGATGCGACGAACAAAAATTGTTTGCACCCTCGGCCCGGCTACCGCCTCCGAGGACCGGATCCGCGAACTCGTCGAAAGCGGCATGGACGTGGCCCGGTTGAACTTCAGTCACGGCGAGCACTCCGACCATGCCGAGAATTATCAGAAGGTCAGGAAAGCCGCGGACCGATTGGGCCGTGCCGTCGGCATTCTCGCGGATCTCCAGGGGCCGAAGATCCGGCTCGGCAGGTTCATCGAAGGCAAGACCATGTGGGCGACGAGTGAGGAGGTGCGTATCACCGTCGACGACGTGGAAGGCACCCACGACCGCGTCTCCACCACCTACGCACAGCTGTCCGAGGACGCCAAGCCCGGCGACCGCCTGCTCGTCGACGACGGCAAGGTCGGCCTGACCGTGGTCCGCGTCGACGGCCACGACGTGGTCTGCCGGGTCACCGAGGGCGGCCCGGTCTCGAACAACAAGGGCGTGTCACTGCCCGGCATGGATGTGTCCGTTCCCGCGCTGTCCGAAAAGGACATCGCCGACCTGGAATTCGCCCTGAAGCTCGGCGTCGACTTCATCGCGCTGTCGTTCGTGCGCTCCCCGTCGGACGTGGAACTGGTGCACGACATCATGGACCGCGTCGGCCGCCGCGTGCCGGTGATCGGCAAGCTGGAGAAGCCGGAGGCGATCGACAATCTCGAGGCGATCGTGCTGGCCTTCGACGCGATCATGGTCGCCCGCGGCGATCTGGGCGTGGAGCTGCCGCTCGAGCAGGTGCCGCTGGTGCAGAAGCGCGCGATCCAAATGGCCCGCGAGAACGCGAAACCCGTCATCGTCGCCACCCAGATGCTGGAGTCGATGATCACCAATTCCCGGCCCACTCGCGCCGAGGCCTCCGACGTCGCCAACGCGGTGCTCGACGGCGCCGACGCGGTGATGCTGTCGGGTGAGACCTCGGTCGGCGAGTACCCGATCGATACGGTCCGGACGATGGCGCGCATCGTGCACGCCGTGGAGTCCGAGTCCTCCGCGCAGGTGCCGCCGCTGACGCACGTCCCGCGGACCAAGCGCGGCGTCATCTCCTACGCCGCCCGCGACATCGGCGAGCGGCTCAATGCCAAGGCCCTGGTGGCATTCACCCAGTCCGGCGACACCGTGCGCCGCCTGGCCCGCCTGCACACCACGCTGCCGCTGCTGGCGTTCACGCCGCTGCCGGAGGTGCGCAGCCAGCTGGCGCTCACCTGGGGCGTGGAGACGTTCATCGTGCCGCCGGTCGGCACCACCGACGAGATGATCGGCCAGGTCGACAAGGAGCTGCTGTCGCTGAACCGGTACGCCAAGGGTGACCTGGTGGTGATCGTGGCCGGATCCCCGCCTGGCACAATCGGTTCCACCAACCTCATCCATGTGCACCGAATCGGCGAGGAGGATCACTGAGGTGAGTACGTCGCTGGGCGAACCGTCCGACACCGCAACGGGTGACCTGGGAGTGCTGCTCGGGCTGCTCGATCTGGAGCAGACCGGCGAGGACGTCTTCGTCGGGCAGCACCCGGAGAAGGTGTGGAGCCGGACCTTCGGCGGGCAGCTGGTGGCGCAGGCCATCGTCGCGGCCGGCCGGACCGTCGGACCGGGGCGCCCGGTACACGCGGTCAACGCCCACTTCGTGCGTGGCGGTGACGTGAAGAAGCCGATCGAGTACCGGGTGGAACGCCACCGTGACGGCCGCTCGTTCGCGAATCGGACCGTCACCGCCCTGCAGGACGATCAGGAGCTGTTCGTCATGTTGGCGGCCTTCCAGGACTGGGGAAAGGGCCTGGAGCACGCCGCCCCGCAGCCGCAGGTGCCCGATCCCGACGGCCTGCCCCGTGTCGAGGAGTCCTTCGCGGGCCTCGAGGACCGGCTGCAGATGTTCGTCCAGGCCCCGCACCCGATCGACATGCGCTACACCAACGATCCGGCGTGGATCCTCAAGGGCACCGGCGGCACCCTCGACTACAACCGGGTGTGGATGCGCGCCGACGGCGAGATGCCCGACGATCCGCTGATTCACGTTGCGACACTGGGTTATTCGTCGGACACCACGGTGCTGGACTCGATCATCACCACGCACGGGCTGTCCTGGGGTTTCGACCGCATCGTCGCGGCGACGGTGAATCATTCGATCTGGTTCCACCGCCCGTTCCGGTTCGACGAGTGGGCGCTGTACGCGACGCAGTCGCCCGTGGCGGCCGGCTCGCGCGGCCTGGCCACCGGTCACTTCTATTCGCGCGCGGGGGAATTGCTGGCGACGGTGGTGCAGGAAGGCATCATTCGCCACTTCCCGCCGCGCCGCTGACCCGCCGGGTCAGATCAGCTCGCGGTTCTCTTCCAGGTCGAAGCTTTCACGCTGCAGCGCGTGGATGGAGTAGGGGACCGCGTCTTCGTTCGAAATGTCTTGCATCAGTTGCTGTTCGAGCGTGTTCAGGTTCGCCTCGGTGAGCAGGCTCTGGTCGCCGACCAGGCTCAGCGCGATCTCGTAGGTGCGCCGGTCGCTCGGGTCGGCGCCGGGATGGTCCAGTAGCCACTGGGTTTCGAGCAGGGTGTGTGCGGGCTGGTCGGATTCGACCGGAAGCGTGAAGCGCCAGGCGAAGACGTCGCTGTCGCCGACATGGTCGTCGACCACGCGGCGCACCGTCTTCACGACTCGTTCGAGTGTTTCGGGTGTCACATAAACATGGAGCGAAACATCCGAAATGCGTTTCGGCATGTCTGAGTTCCTGTTCTTGTGTCGACCTTCGGTGGTGGAGTATCCCGGCGGGGAGTGTAGTCCCTGTATGCGCGAAATGGGGAGGACGCATCCGTGTTCGGCGTTTTCGCCGAGACCTCAGGCGTGCCGTCCGATGCGGTCGCCGACGATATATCGGGGCGGTTCGCGCCGCCCGCCCGGTAACAGCACCAGTCGCGGCCGGCCGCGGTCGTCGGTGCCGCGGTCCCGCTGGGTGTGCAGGGCCAGCAGCAGCGGCACCAGCGCCTCGGCGATATGGTCGCCGACCTCGCAGTACTTCTGCGCCGACAGCCCGACCGGGTCGGCAATGTTCTCCCGGCCGACCAGTGCGAGATCGTCTCGGGCACGGTCGATTTCGGCGACGGTGCGGGCGCCGCTGACCCTGGCGATGCGATGCGCCTCGAGCAGCGTGAAGGTCCGCACGCGCGCGGCGGGCGCCAGCGCGACGATCTCGTCGCGGATCTGCTCGGTCATCGCGAGCACCAGATGGGCGCGATCCACCAAGGCGGGTTTCAGTTTACGGGCCTTGAAATTCGCCGGGTTGCCGCCGAGCCCGCTGATCGTCTCGGCGGCAACAGGATCCACGCCGAAACCGACGAGCGCGCGCGTCCCCGCGCTCTCCGCGGTCAGCCCGCGTAGGCCGTATTCGGCCGCGACAGCGTGAGTGAGCCGCTCGGCGATCACCGACCGGCACACATTGCCGTTGCAGACGAACAGGACATGCATGGCAGGTACGGTAGAACGCCGAAAACAAAACCAATAGTACGCAAAGTCCGGAACCGGCCTATTTCGTCAGATGTTCACCCGTGCGTAGCGGGTCGCCGGCGACAGTTCGCCGCGGCGATGTTGTCCGTATAGATCGGTAATTGTTCTCATTCGGAATTATCGGGGTAATACGACTTCTCCCGGACGACAGGCGCCACCTTCGGCTCGTCGTGCTGCACCCGGCCCCGCGCGGAGAACAGACGCCCGCGCATCGCAACGGTAGGCGCCACCCTGCCCAGCCCGGTCGGCGCGGTCATGTCGTCGTACATGGTATCGATACCGCCGCGCAGGAAGTACGCCTCGTGCCAGAACCCGGTCCCTCCCGAATCCCGCAGAAACTGCTGCCACCACTGCCGATGCGGATCCGACCGAGTCCACCGCTCCAGACTGTCCAGATCCCGCCAGTACTGCCGCGCCCCCCAGTGCGGCGGAAACAACGACCAGATGATGTCCTCGTGCAACAACAGCCCATCAGGCCGATCCCTATGCGACCGATACAGTTTCGGCCCCAACCCCAGCAGCCGCAACACACCCCGAGGCCTACGCACCCGCATCCCGAGATAAATGACCACCAGATCCGGATACTCCGACAGGTCCGCGGTCAGCCGATTGACCCGCATACGCGCCCTCCACTAGATGACGGGGCGTAGTGCCCGTCTGTGGGGAGTACGGGTGGGAGGGGGTGGGGGTTCGATGGTGGTGGGGTTGGGGGCGAATCTCGCCGTGGTGACGAGTGGGAGACTCGAACCTTCAGTCCCGTGGGTACAACGGGTCTCTAAGCTCGTCGTTCTCGACGTTTGTCTCAATCGGGCGTCGTGGGTATCGGTGGCACTACGCGGCTGACCTGCGCATTCGTTTGGTTGGTTTCGTTGCTGATCGTTGGGGGTGTTGTTGCTGCTGCGGGCCAGCGAACAGCGCAGAACATCAGCTTTGGGAATCAGGGGTTCAGTGGGTAGCTAGGGCTTACCCAGGCCAGCGGTTGCACGGTGGATGCCCCAATTTACCGCTGCCGACCTGGGCGTGTGGCACACATGTGTGGCACGAGGCTCGGCTGAACAGCATGGCAGCTGGACCACATACTGCCAGGCACGGGCGTACTCGCTAACCAGCGAGAATTGGGGAGATGACTACAGCGATGGCCGTGGTGTTTGGTGCATGGCTGTCGTTGTCGTCAGCCGTGTCGTCGCGAAGCCCGGCTGAAACGGTCTACGCGTATCGAACGACAGCAAGGCTATGACGGACACTGTGCGGTACGTAGGCAAGTGGTGGCTCGCCGATCGAGCAGATCATTCCGTGGGCGGAGTTCTCGAAATAAGTTCCGACGGTTCAGCCCATCTTGAGGTTGTGGAGGAACTCGTCGGCGAAAAGAACGTCGAGCTAATATACGGCCACGCCGCAGGAAAGATGATCACTTTAGTTAATAACTTTAAGGCCGGCGGGAAAATTTCGATCGGGCAAGCATATACATCCACGGAAGAGATAAGATCTTCCCTAGTCTTCATTGGAGTGCATTTGGAAAGTGAAATGGAAAAGATTTTCAACTATATAGAAGTTGAAATATCATGCCTGACTAGCTTTGCTGGCAGAAGTGGCCTCGATTACAAAACAACAATAGATGCCGAAACTCGGCTTTTCAAGAATGCGCAGGTAACCGTCGAAGTACCCGATGCCGTCATTGCTCGCGCAACGGCATGGCAAAAGCAGGTAGAGATATACTGGATAACAAAATCTACCTCTTTCGGCAACTACACATATGGTCGTAACATAAGCTTCACAGAGACTGCGAAGCTGCGGGTTCGCGCGGATAGTCCGTCGAGCTGGAACGAGTTCGATAACGTAATTGGCAGTGTTCAGAACCTCGTCACTCTGGCATCTCAGCAGGGTTGTGCAGTACGTTCACGAAAACTGGCAATCGTCCAGGGCGAGGATACCCACCCGGTTGAACTGTATTTCTCAAATGCCGATACCTGGACTGATGCCAAGACTGAACGTCATAAGTTCCTTTTCCACCTTTCAGACCTTGGGGATAACTATGATACCGCGCTGAATAGGTGGTTTTCGTTGGGCGAGGAAATCGGAATCGCACTCGATGCGCTTTTTAGCTTGGATTATGCTCCCACGGTCTACTATCAAAATGAACTGTTCAACCTTGCGTCGGCAGCTGAAGGATTCCATGCGAAGCTCTTTCCTAAAAGCACTGCTCATGATCCGGCAGTACGATCCGAAATGGTCAGCATTGCGATGACGGCCTTTGCCGGCCACCCGGAGAAGAACTGGATCAAGGGCAATCTTTCCGACAATCGGCCCGGGCTGAAGAAGCGGCTCCTTGAGCTTGCGGGCGTGCCAAACGAGGAAGCAGTCGATAATCTGCTCGGCTGCATCGACACGTGGGCAAAGTGGTTGAGGGATGCGCGCAACGCAATAGGACACATGAATACCGGAGAGCTCGAAAAGAAAATTCCGGAAGACGCTCGGTATCGTCTTGCGTACGTGACGAAGGCACTGCTTCATTTGGTTCTGCTTCAGAAGTTAGGGATCAGCGTCGAGGTGCAATCTCGGGCCGTCGCAGATATATATGGCTATTCTGCGAGTAAATTCCGGGAGGCCGTCGCGGACGCCATCTAACGCTGACCATAGCCGCCGCTTCCTCGGAGGCGGTGATCTTGGAATGGCCCTGGTGTGTGGTGTACTGCACCAAACGGTTGGCTGGCTACCGCCTGTCGCACATGGGCCTTGACGCTGGAGGGCGCGGGATCGTAATGCAGGCCACCACTGAGTAGGACCACGCGGCCGCAAGTCGCGCTAATCCGTTGGCGCGCAGGGGTAGTGGGAACAGGCCCGGCACCACCACACGTCACCGGGCCAGCAGCCACTAACTTGTCTAGATCCGACGTCAAGTCTCCAGTGAAGCCGAAACGTCAAGCCTCACCTGAAGCCCGGCATCCGCAACGCTGGCGTTCCGTACTAGCGTCAGGAGCGCGGTCCCCCTCCTACTGGCGGGCCTAGACCGAGCACCCGTGGACGCGATCTTGGTCGAAGCGATCGCGAACTGGGCTGTGGGAGGCGAGAATCGGGGTATGGCTGAGCTTGCGCTGACGGCAGAGCGACGTGAAGAACTGGCTGCGCTCCTGGGGGATGAGCAACGTCTGGAGCGCGAGTATCCGAAGGTGGCTGATTATCTGGATACCGCGCCGATGTTGCCGGGGACGGGGGATGAGCAGGCCGATGCCGCGTTCGATCTGCGGTTGGTGCACTACATGACCGGTGATCGGTCGGTTAGCGCGAATCCGTACTGGGACGTTGTTGCGCCGTCTGTGTTCGAGCATGAAGGTCGGCGGGTGGTGAACGGTGGCCGGTCGAAAGGTAGTGCGCGGCTTGGGTATGCGCAGACCGTCTTGCAGGCTGCTTACGCGTACGCGATTCCGTCGCCCGAGACGATCGCCTGGCTGGGTCGAATCTGCGAAGGGCGCACGGTGGCGGAGCTGGGTGCCGGGCGGGGTTACTGGGCGGCTCAGCTGGCTGGTACAGGTTTGCGGATCGAGGCGTATGACTCGGAACCGCCGGACAGGACGGAGAACGTATCGTTCGTCCAGGCCGCTGGGCAGTCGGATATCTGGCACAGCGTCGGTGATCTGAACGACTTCGCGTCACGGTTGTTCAACTCCGATGATGTGCTGTTTCTGTGCTGGCCTCCCGGCTGGGGCAACACGATGGCGTCGGAAGCGGTTGCCGCGTTCGAGGCCGCGGGTGGTGAGCGGTTGGTCTACATCGGTGAGCCGAAAGGCGGGAAGACCGGTGATGACGCGTTCTTCGATGCGCTCGCTGCACGGTGGGATCTGAAAGATGAAGACGCACAGTTCGTCTCGTGGTGGAACCTGGATGACCGCGCGCAGTTCTGGGTTCGGAGCTGACGACCGCCGACCCGATGCCCCCTGGCATTAGGCCGGCAGAGCGTGTCAGCGGCTACACGTTGTCGGACGCTGGTGGCAGCGCCATGCGGAATACGAAGGCTTCGTAGCGATCTCGTGGATAGGACACGTCCGAAACCATGATTACGCGGCCTTCGGCGGTGAGGTACCGCTGATGGACTGTTTTGACGAGATCGCCAGGCGTGGTCTCGAGCCATTCAGCATGGCTGGGTGCGGGTAGTCGGTCGGAGACCGTTTCTTCGAGCATCGTCGCGCTGGTCGTGTCCGTGACGTCGATCGGCTGGTAGGTGTCCGATACGGAGATCGGCCGGCCGTCATCGCTTGCTCGGGTGAGAGTGTGCGTGATTTCGTGACCGACCGGCAGGCCGAATGCCTCGGCCTGTTCCTCGGTCGCGGGAACCCGTTCGGTAGTCCGGCTGATCTGAACATCGCTGCCGGACTCGTTTCCGAACGTCGCTTCGGGATTCTCCATTTGGCGCTCGGGCGAGATCCGAACGAGGTTTGGTCGGTCCGCGACGAATACGCCACGTCGCCGGACGGCGCGGACGAGGCCCTGGCTTTGAAGCAGCTCGATCGCCTTGCGTACCACGATGTCTGAGACCTTGTTCCGTGAGGCGATCTCGGCATAGCTTGGGAGCTGCATTCCCGGTGGTAGCTCGCCATTTCGAATACGCCGCGCGTATTCGCCCGCAATGGAAACGTAAGCCGGTTCCGCCATGGAGCACAGTCCCTTCGGTTCAATGTTCGCCGAACTAAGTATACAGTACTTCGTATACATAAAGCGGTTTGAGCTGGTGAGAAGGCATAGGGGAACTACTCCAGTCCTTCGTCTTCGATGCGCTCTCGTATGGCTTCGACCGTTCGGTCTTTCGGCGGTCTGTGTGGCCAGTACGCGACAACGAGATATACGACAGCCGAGAGCGCGAGTGCACCGAGAAATATTGCGAACTCTGCCAACCCGCTCACCCGAGCCCTCCGTTCGAACGGGTAAATGTCCAGCGCGCGAACGACATGCGAGGCAGCACAGTTTCCACGTCGGCGTGGTTCATGAGGGTGTTCAAGGTGATCGGATGGAAGTGTGCAGGTGATGGCGCAATTACTGCATCGACATCAGCGGTGCGCACTTGGTCGAGTAGCGGTGCGAGTGACGGCTCCGGCCAGACCAGTACGTATCCCAGATGTCTGGCTAGCCGTTGCATCTGGGCGCTGTCCCAGCAAGGGGCGACGCTCACGTCAAGGTCGATCCACCCAAATGCGGTTGGTTGGAGTCTCATCGCACACCCCTCATCGTGCTCCGTAGCCAGCCGCAGGGCGTGCAGTGATCCGCCCGGCAGTGGCCTTGACTGTGATGGAAACAGCGTATACGAAGATGCGTATACGTAACAAGAGATGACACTCGCGTTGGTGGAGGCACATCGGCTGTGACCGGAAAGCTGCCTGGTTCCCAAGACGGGCGGCCGCTTCTCGCGACTCTCGTTCTGCCCGCGAGACGTCAGTTCCGTTGCGGGACAAAGAGTTCAATCACCTTCGATGAAGGCGGTACGCTCGTCGGAGTCGCGCTGGAGGTGCTTCTCGGCCGTAAGGGGCGGCTACCTGGGATCGACCGAGTTCCGCTAGGTGTTCAGCGGGCGGCGGAAGCGTATGAAATGAAAGGTTCTGTGCCGCAGTGTTTTCGGCATTCGGGCGCGTCGCTGGCAATCAGTGTGGTGTGCGAATATCAAGGTTGTGCAGAAGGCGCATCGGGGCACATGACCGGGGACCATGACGCTCGATCTCTACGGTCATCCAGGGATTCGATGGCCGATGGGATCACCGCCGAAGCCCGCGGACCGCCGCGAACCGACCACCCCGAATTCCGCCAACGGGACCCCCAATAGCCCCCCAACCTGGTGCCGAGTGTGGGACTCGAACCCACACGTCCGTGAGGACAACGGTTTTTGAGACCGTCGCGTCTGCCAGTTCCGCCAACTCGGCGCACCGGTGGAAAATGATAGCGGGTGGGGGGCCGGTTGACCGAATCGGTGTCGGGGTGGCCGAACTCTCGCTGGGTAGATGGGTTCTGTGCGAGGTTGAACGGTACGCTTTAGGGCACTCGGGAGAGTGTGGCGGTCCGGCTAAGGGTGGGGCGGACGGGCGCGCGCTTCGGGTATTTGGCATCGGAATCACGAGGGGTCTATCTATGGGAACGACAGCAGGGGGCGCGGGCGCGAAGAAGGATGCGGCGACCGCCGCCAAGCGGGTGGTGGTCGCCGAGGACGAAGCGCTCATCCGGATGGACCTGGTCGAGATGCTCTCCGAGGAGGGTTATCACGTGGTGGGCGAGGCGGGTGACGGCCAGCAGGCGGTCGACCTGGCCGAGGAGTTGCGCCCTGATCTGGTGATCATGGACGTCAAGATGCCGCGCCGCGACGGGATCGATGCGGCGGCCGAGATCGCCACGAAACGCGTTGCGCCGGTGGTGATTCTGACCGCCTTCAGCCAGCGTGACCTGGTGGAGCGGGCGCGTGACGCGGGCGCGATGGCCTACCTGGTGAAGCCGTTCACCAAGTCGGATCTGGTGCCGGCGATCGAGTTGGCGGCCAGCCGCTTCCACGAGATCACCGCGCTCGAGGACGAGGTCGCGAACCTGTCCGATCGGCTGGAGACGCGCAAACTCGTGGAGCGGGCCAAGGGCGTGCTGATGCAGACGCAGGGGCTGTCCGAGCCGCAGGCGTTCAAATGGATACAGCGCACCGCGATGGATCGCCGCACGACGATGAAGGCGGTCGCCGAGGTGGTGCTGGAAAACCTCGCGCCGAAGTCCTGATACCGAACTCCGGTGCCGCGGACGGGTTCACCGCCCGCGCACCGGATTGCGGAGAATTAACGCCGGTGCAACACATCCGTGTAAATACTCGGAATCGAAGTCATGCAAATGACTCGAATGTGATGCAGAGCTAACGTGACGCCGCTAAGTTCTGAGCCGGGTCGACGTGGTCGGCTTCCTCGGCGATCCCGAGGGTTCAGCAGGACATAGAGGTGTACCGTGCTTGGTTCAATGACGCGGAGGGCCACACGTAGCCGTGTGACGCGATGCGCGCTGGTGATCGGAGCCGCGGCCGTGCTCGCGGTTGCCGGGTGCAGCAGCAAATCGACAGACAACAGCTCCGGTGACAGTACCGGCACCGGCGGCGGGCTGACGATCACCCCGCTCGTGCAGGTGAACAGCGAGGGCAAGGAGGTCCCCGCGGCCGATACCTCCGCGGCCGCCGATCCGGCAGGCGACGGCAAGACGAAATGCGCCCCGGAGACGACCATCGCCATGGCGGGCCCGCTCACCGGGCCGAACGCCAATCTCGGCCTCAATATCGTCCGCGGCGTGAAACTGGCGCTGGACAAGCACAACAAGGCCAACGCGGACTGCCAGGTCAAACTCAAGGAATTCGACACCGAGGGCAATCCGCAGAAAGCCAGCCAGGTGATCGACAAGATTCTCGGCGACCAATCCATCGTCGCCCTGATCGGCCCCACGTTCTCCGGTGAGACGAAGGCGACCGGGCAGCGCATCAGTGATACCGGACTGCTGTCGCTGTCCCCGTCGGCCACCAATGTCGACCTGACCAAGAACGGCTGGAAGACCTTCTTCCGCGGCCTGGGCAACGACGGAATTCAGGGGCCGTCGGTCGCCAAGTACCTGATCGGCACCGATCGGTACAAGAAGATCTGCGTCGCGCAGGACAACACCGACTACGGCACCGGCCTGGCGAAATCGCTGACCGAGACGCTGGGCCCGGTGGCCGATCCGAGCTGCGCGGTCAACGTCAAGGAAGGCGACAAGGACTTCTCCGCCGCGGTATCCAAGCTGGCCTCGGCGAAACCGGACGCCATCTTCTACGCCGGCTACTACGCCGAGGCGGCACCGTTCGTGCAGCAGCTGCGTTCCGGCGGCGTGACCTCGACGTTCATCTCCGACGACGGCACCAAGGACGTCGAATTCGTCAAGCAGGCCGGAAACGCCTCGAAGGATTCGGTGCTGTCCTGCCCGTGCGGCCCGGCGCCGGACAAATTCGCCGCCGACTACAAGGCGCTCAACGGATTCGACGCGGGCACCTATTCGACCGAGGGCTACGACCTGACCACCATCGTGCTGAAGGGTCTGGCGCAGGGGAAGGTGACGCGCCCCGACCTGGTGGAATTCGTGCGCACCTATGACGGGCAGGGCGTGGCCCGGCATTACCAGTGGGACGCGACGGGCGAATTGTCGAACGCCCTGATCTGGATGTACCAGGTCAAGTAGCGATCCTCCGAACACAACAGCGTGTGCCGGCACGCTGACGTCCGGAGCGACCGGAGTACGGCGATTCGCCGGCGCACGCTGTTTTCCAGACGGCGAGAGTAACGATGACTTCCTCAGTCACGACCCTGCTGGCCAGCGGGTCCATCGATTTCAACGTCTCCGGTGTCGTCGACCAATTCTGGCGACTCACCGTGGACGGCCTGACCTATGGTTCGATCTACGCCTTGGTGGCGGTCGGCTACACACTGGTTTTCGGGGTGCTGCTGCTCATCAATTTCGCCCATTCGGAAATATTCATGCTGGGCATGTTCGGTCAGCTGGTGGGGCTGATGCTGCTCGGCTTCGCGGCCAGTGGCGACATCTATTCGCAGGGCACATTTCTCACCGTCATCTATCTCGGCGTGGCGATGGTGATCGGCATGCTGGTGTCGGGCGGGGCCGCGGTCGGATTGGAACGCGTGGCCTATCGGCCGTTGCGGCGGCGCGGCGCCAAGCGGCTCATCTTCCTGATCACCGCGATCGGCATGTCGTTCGTGCTGCAGGAATTCGTGCACTACGTGCTACCCAAGATCGACCCGGATCTCGGCGGCACCAATGCCCAGCAGCCGATCATCCTGGTGAAGCCCACCGACGAATTCCACCTCTTCGACGCCGCGGTGACCAACGTCGCGCTGGTGATCGTGGTGTCCGCGGTGGCGCTGGCGGTACTCACCGAATTGGTCATCAACAGAACGAAATTCGGCCGGGGCATCCGCGCGGTGGCGCAGGACCCGGACACCGCGACGCTGATGGGAGTGTCGCGGGAGCGGGTCATCATGCTGACCTTCCTCATCGGCGGCCTGCTCGCGGGCGCCGCCGCGCTGCTGTACACGCTCAAGATTCCGAACGGCATCATCTATTCGGGCGGATTCGTGCTGGGCATCAAGGCGTTCAGCGCCGCGGTGCTCGGCGGCATCGGCAATCTGCGCGGCGCGCTGCTGGGTGGGCTGCTGCTGGGCCTGGCGGAGAACTACGGGCAGATCCTGTTCGGCACGGAATGGCGCGACGTGGTGGCGTTCGTGCTGCTGGTGGCCGTGCTGATGATCCGCCCGACCGGAATTCTGGGCGAGAGCCTGGGGAGGGCGCGGGCATGACCACCTCGAGACCGATGCACGGCGTCGGCGATGCGATCCGCTCCTGGTGGAACGGACTGTCCCGGCCGATGCAATGGGCCGTCGGCATACCGGCGATCGTGGTACTGGCGCTGCTGCCGATGTTCCCGCCGCCGCTGCTGGACACCCCGGGCACCAGCTTCGGCGGCGTGATGGCGCAGTTCGCCATGTACGCGCTGCTCGCGATCGGCCTCAATGTCGTTGTGGGACAGGCGGGTCTGCTGGATCTGGGCTACGTCGGGTTCTACGCCGTCGGAGCCTATTCGGTGGGCCTGCTCACCAGTCCCAACAGCCCGTGGAATCAGACGGCGGGTGGTTTTCTGAGTCCCCAGTGGGCGTGGCTGGCGTGTGTGCCGGTGGCCATCGTCCTGACCGCGCTCTCCGGGCTGATCCTGGGCACCCCGACGCTGCGGCTGCGCGGTGACTATCTCGCGATCGTCACCCTCGGATTCGGCGAGATCGTGCGGTTGCTGGCGGACAATCTCGGCGACATCACCAACGGCAGCCTCGGCCTGGCCGGGATCGCGTATCCGCGCGTGGGGGAGTCGGCGCAGCACCCCGGCGGCTATTTCTCCTCCGGCAATCTCGGCGACTCGCATTCGTGGAATCCCTTGGACCGCGCCAACTCCGGGACCTGGTGGTTCTGGATCGGCATGGTGCTGGTGATCATCGTGCTGCTGGTCGTCGGCAATCTGGAGCGCAGCCGGGTCGGCCGGTCGTGGGTGGCGATCCGCGAGGACGAGGACGCCGCGGAGATGATGGGCGTGCCGACGTTCAAGTTCAAGCTGTGGGCATTCACCATCGGCGCCGCGATCGGTGGTCTGTCGGGCGCGCTCTACGCCGGTCAGGTGCAGTTCATCAACCCGGCCGGGTTCAACATCATCAACTCGATGCTGTTCCTGTGCGCGGTGGTGCTGGGCGGCCAGGGCAACAAGCTCGGCGTGCTCGTGGGCGCCTTTCTGATCGTGTATCTGCCCAACCGGTTCATGTCGGTGAACGTCGGCGGGCAGTCGCTCGGCGACTACAAGTATCTGTTCTTCGGTCTCACACTGGTGGTGGTCATGATCTTCCGTCCGCAAGGGCTGTTCCCGGTGCGGCAGAAACTCCTCGCCTACGGCCGTCAGGTGTATCAGGCGGTGCGGCGGCCCGAGACGACCGGAGCGAGCCGATGACCGGGCCGGGCGGCGCCTTGTTCGACAACGAGGACATGGCCGCCGGATACGCCGAGCCCGAGCAAGCGGCCCCGAGCGCGGGCGTGGTCGACGTCGGCGAGGTGCTGCCGGAACTGGCCGACGCGGAGACCGTGGCCGAGGTGGTGGCTCCCACCCGGGCGATCGAGACCGAGATCGGGGCGCCGCTGCTGCGCACCGAGGGGCTGACGGTGCGGTTCGGCGGTCTCACCGCGCTCGACGACGTGACCTTCGAGATCCGCCGCGGCGAGATCCTCGGACTGATCGGACCCAACGGCGCGGGCAAGACGACCTGCTTCAACGCCATCACCGGGGTGTACCGGCCGTCGGCGGGCCGGGTGTTTTTCGACGGACGGCCGCTCACCAAGACCAAGCGCAACGAGATCACCCGTCTCGGCATCGCCCGCACCTTCCAGAACATCCGGCTGTTCGGTGAGATGACGGCGCTGGAGAACGTGGTGGTCGGCACCGACGCCCCGCCCCCCAACAACGGGGCGGGGGGCCAGATAAGGGACCGGGGGGCAAGGGGGGGGGGGCAACGGCCGCCGGCCACCAACCCTGGGGGCGGGGCGCCATCTTCCGGACCGGGCGGCATCGGCGAGAGTAACACGACGCCATCGAGCGCGGCATGGCGCTGCTGGAGTTCGTCGGCATAGCGCCGCACGCGGTGGAGAAGGCCCGCAACCTCTCCTACGGCGATCAGCGCCGATTGGAGATCGCGCGAGCGCTGGCGACCGAGCCGAAATTGCTGTGCCTGGACGAGCCGGCCGCCGGATTCAATCCGAGCGAGAAGTCGGCGCTGATGGATCTGATCCGCAAGATCCGCGACGACGGGTTCACCGTGCTGCTCATCGAGCACGACATGCGGCTGGTGATGGGCGTGACGGACCGCATCGTGGTGCTGGAGTTCGGCCGCAAGATCGCCGCCGGGCTGCCGGAGGAGATCCGCGACGATCCGGCCGTGGTAGCGGCATACCTCGGCGTGCCCGACGACGAGGTCGAGGATGTGGTGAAAGCGGCTGGGGGCGAAGGTATTCCGGGATCTCCGGAATCATCGGCCGATGCGGGATCGGCGATCCTTCCGGAATCTGCGGACGAATTGCCCGGTGTCGCAACCGGGTTCGCTCCGGCGGGATCGGTTTCGCCGGGCGTCGATGCGGCCGGGGAGTCGCTGCTCGTAGTCGAGGACATGGTGGTCAACTACGGCAGGATCGAAGCGCTGCATGGCGTTTCGCTCCAGGTGGCGCAGGGCGAACTGGTGACCCTGTTGGGAGCCAACGGCGCGGGCAAGACCACCACTATGCGGGCGCTGTCCGGCTTGCTGCCGCTCACCCGGGGGCGAATCATGTTCGAAGGCAAGGACATCACCCGGATGAAGGCCCACGAACGAGTGGTGGCGGGCCTGATCCAGGCGCCGGAGGGCCGCGGTGTGTTCCCCGGCATGACGGTCCAGGAGAACCTCGACATGGGTTGCCACGCCCGCCCGTTCAAGCAGCGTGCCCAGTACACCGAGACACTGGACTGGATTTTCGAGGTGTTCCCGCGGCTGGCCGAGCGGCGCAAACAGGTCGGCGGCACGCTGTCCGGCGGCGAGCAGCAGATGCTCGCCATCGCCCGCGCGCTGATGGCCCGGCCCCGGCTGCTCCTGCTCGACGAGCCGTCGATGGGCCTGGCGCCGATGGTGATCAAGCAGATCTTCCGCATCATCGGCGAGATCAACGCCCAGGGCACCACGGTGCTGCTGGTCGAGCAGAACGCCCAGCAGGCGCTCACCCGCAGCGACCGCGCCTACATATTGGAGACCGGCGAGGTCACCAAGACGGGTGCCGGGCGGGACCTGCTGACGGATCCGGCGGTCAAGTCGGCGTACCTGGGCGTGGCGTAGGTGGCGTACTCCGGTGGGCGTGCCGTAGTCGTGTAGCCACCGCCACGAGAGAGAGGGTGTCGATGTGGCCCACGTCATCCCCGGTGCGCCCGTTTGTCGGTGCCGGTACATAGACTCGGGGCCGTGACTCCAGCGACCACCGATCAGCGCCCGCGCAGTGTGTCCGCAGCGACCCCGAGTTCCGCCGGTGAGCGGCCCACGCTGTTGTTGCTGGACGGGCATTCGCTGGCCTATCGCGCCTTCTACGCGCTACCCGCCGAGAACTTCAAAACCGTCACGGGCCAGACCACCAACGCGGTGTACGGGTTCACCGCGATGCTGATCAACCTGCTGCGCGACGAGAAGCCCACCCATGTCGCGGCCGCCTTCGACGTCAACCGCAAGACCTTCCGCACTGAGGCGTTCCCCGACTACAAGGCCAACCGCATCACCACGCCCGACGAGTTCCGCGGCCAGGTGGAGATCACCCAGGAGGTGCTGGCCGCGCTCGGCATCCCGACCATGGCCCTGGAGGGCTACGAGGCCGACGACATCATCGCCACCCTCGCCACCCAGGCGGTGCCCGAGGGCTTCCGCGTCCTGATCGTGACGGGCGACCGCGACGCGCTGCAGTTGGTGAATTCCGATGTCACAGTGCTGTACCCGAAGAAGGGCGTCTCCGAGCTCACTCGGTTCACACCGGAAGCGGTCTCGGAGAAGTACGGCCTCACGCCCGCGCAGTATCCGGATTTCGCGGCCCTGCGCGGCGACCCGAGCGACAATCTGCCGGGCATTCCGGGCGTGGGGGAGAAGACGGCGACCAAGTGGGTGCGCGAATTCGGCGACCTGGCCACGCTGGTGGACCGGGTCGACCAGGTGAAGGGCAAGGTCGGTGACGCCCTGCGCGCCAACCTGTCCAGCGTCGTGCTCAATCGGCAGCTCACCGAGATGGTCAAGGACGTCCCGCTGCCCTACACCCCCGAGCAGCTGGCCCAGCAGCCGTGGGACCGCGATCGGATCCACCGCCTGTTCGACGACCTGGAGTTCCGGGTGCTGCGCGACCGGCTGTTCGAGACGCTGGCGCCGCCGGAGCCGGAGGCCGAGGGCGGTTTCGAGATCAGCGGTGGCGCGGTGGAGCCGGGCGCGGTCGCCGATTGGCTCGCCGAGCACGCGAAATCCGGTGTGCGCCATGGTATTTCGATAGCGGGCACCGGGACCCCGGTGAACGGCGACGTGAAGGCGATCGCGATCGCCGCCGCCGACGGCGAGGGCGGCTACTTCGACGTCATCGGCCTGACCCCGGAGGACGAGCAGGCGCTGGGCGCCTGGCTGGCCGACCCCGCCACCCCGAAGGCCGTGCACGAGGCCAAGTCCGCTCAGCACGCGCTGCGCGCCCGCGGCTGGCGGCTGGCCGGTCTCACCAGCGATACGGCCCTGGCCGCCTATCTGGTCCGGCCGGGCCAGCGCACCTTCAACCTCGACGACCTCTCGCTGCGGTATCTGTCGCGCGAGTTGCGGGTGGAATCCGGCGAGGACACCCAGCTCTCGCTGCTGGACGACGAGGATCAGGTCGACGCCGAACTGGCCAAGGCCGAGATCCTGCGTGCCCGCGCCGTCTCCGACCTGGCCGAGGCCTTCGACGCCGAACTCGAGGGCATCGAGTCCACCAAGCTGCTCACCGAGATGGAGCTGCCCCTGCTCGGCGTGCTGGCCGATTTGGAGGAGGCCGGTATCGCGGTCGACGGCGATCAGTTGCAGCAGTTGCAATCCGAATTCGCCGACCGTGTCGCCCAGGCCGCCGAGGCCGCCTACGAGGTGATCGGCAAGCAGATCAATCTCGGCTCCCCGAAGCAGCTGCAGGTGGTGCTGTTCGACGAGCTGGACATGCCGAAGACCAAGCGCACCAAGACCGGCTACACCACCGACGCCGACGCGCTGGAGTCGCTGTTCGAGAAGACCGGGCACCCGTTCCTCGAGCATCTGCTGGCCCACCGCGACGCCACCCGTCTGAAGGTCACCGTGGACGGCCTGTTGAAGTCGGTCGCCGACGACGGCCGCATTCACACCACCTTCAACCAGACCATCGCGGCCACCGGCCGGCTGTCGTCCACCGAACCGAACCTGCAGAACATCCCGATCCGCACCGACACCGGTCGTCGCATCCGCGACACCTTCGTCGTCGGCCCCGGCTACGAGTCGCTGATGACCGCCGACTACAGCCAGATCGAGATGCGCATCATGGCCCACCTGTCCAAGGACGCGGGCCTGATCGAGGCGTTCAACTCCGGTGAGGACCTGCACACCTTCGTCGCCTCCAAGGCCTTCGACATCCCGCTGTCGGAGGTGCATCCGGAGATGCGGCGCCGGATCAAGGCGATGTCGTACGGGCTGGCCTACGGTCTGTCGGCCTACGGCCTGTCCCAGCAGCTGAAAATCAGCGCCGAGGAGGCGAAGGCGCAGATGGAGGTGTACTTCAACCGCTTCGGCGCGATCCGCGACTACCTGCACGACGCCGTCGACCAGGCCCGCAAGGTCGGTTACACCGAGACCTTGTTCGGCCGCCGCCGCTACCTGCCGGATCTGGATTCCAGCAACCGCCAGCGTCGCGAGGGCGCCGAGCGGATGGCCCTCAACGCCCCCATCCAGGGCACCGCCGCCGACATCATCAAGGTCGCGATGATCAACGTGCAGAGCGCGATTCGCGCGGCTGGGTTGCGCTCCCGCATGTTGCTGCAGATCCACGACGAACTGGTCTTCGAGGTCGCCGCGGGCGAGCGCGAATCCCTCGAGGCGCTGGCCCGCGACCACATGTCCAAGGCCATCGAGTTGTCGGTGCCGCTGGAGGTCTCCGTCGGCGTCGGCCGCAGCTGGGACGCCGCCGCCCACTGAGGGCGGCGCTGTACCTCAGCGCGCGAGCACCTCGGTCAGCGACAGACAGGCCGCGGCTGCGGCTCGCGCCACCGAGGCGCACGCGGTTTCGCCGAGGCGGTCGCAGCGTTCGGCGGTGTCGGTGCACACCCGTGCGGTCAGCTCGCACTGCCGGTGCGCCCACTCGGAGTGGCGGTCGAGCAGATCGCCGGTGAGGCGGCACAGGTCCGAGCAGTCGCGCAGGGTCGCGATGTGGTGGGCGGTGGCGTGCTCGCCGCCACGGTCGAGCGAGTCGCGCATCTGGTGCTCGCAGCGGCGGTGGCAGCCGAGCAGATGATTGATCGCCGCCTGGACACTCGGGTCGGTCATCGGTGCCTCCTCTCGGCTCGAGCCTGGCATATTCGAGGGGTCCGCGAAGGGTTTCCCGTCGTTTGCCGAAGAAGTGATCAGGCTTTGTGACCTGGTTGGAAGCTCGCCGAAGGCGATTGCTGGACCACGCATCGGATGTTGGTACGCCGTTCACCAACCATTGTGACGAAGTTACCCATCGGTTCCGGGCCAATGTGGTTGCCAAGGCGTGGATTAGTCCATATTCTCGGTGCCGTGCCGAATCCCGCCGCAAGCCGCAGCGCAGCGCAGCTCGTCGCCGACCGCGACCGCGCCGCGCACCTTCCGCTAACCGCGATGGTGGCTGCTGCGCGACTTCTCGTAGTAACCCGCCGTAGCGGGGTCTGATTCGGACTGGCCTCCTCGCTGCGGCCATACAGATTTCTTGCGCTGGTCCCCTCTGTCATTTCAGACATTCAGCTCAGACGCGACTGTCCTGCGACACGACGAGACTTCGGGAAGACCTGGTTCAATGACCATCACTATCGACGCACACGACATCCTCACCGCCGCGCCCCAGGGCCTGCGGACCGAATGCGCGGGACTGTCTCCCGCCGAATTCCTCGACCGCTACTGCGAGCACTCCGGCCCGGTGAAGCTCAGCGACTGGAGCCGTGCCGGGCACCGCCACGGCGCGGAGTACACCGCGACGCTCGAGTTCACCGACCGGCTGCGGACCGTGGTGTCTGCCGGCAGCCCGGTGGCCGCGCTCACCTCGGCCCTCTACGAGGAGGGCTATCCGATCGAGATCCTCCGCTTCCATCAGCGGCGCACCGCGGTCGGCACCGCCACGTTCGTGCAGTGCGAGTTCAACGGGCGCCGCGGCTGGGCTGCCGCGATGGCCGCCGAGGGGGCGGAATCCGCCGCCCGCGCCATGATCGCGGTCACCAACAAGCTCGGCAGCTGACCTCGAAACACGAAGCGGCGCCGCCCGGGGGGGGATAGGGGGGGGGTGGGGGGGGGGGGGGGGGGGGGGGGGGGGGGTGGGGGGCCGCGGGGGG
>NZ_JARWOP010000347.1 GCF_029868745.1 Nocardia wallacei
GGCCTGTTGATCGGCTTGGCCGTCGCGGCGGCGGTCGCGTATTGCAACGCCCCCTCGTCGGCGCGGCTGGCCGCGCGCTACCCGGCCTCGGGCGGGACCGACGTGTACGGGCGCGCACGGCGGGGCGGGTGGGGGGGGTGGTCCCGGCCGCGGTTTGGGTGTGGTGGGGGGGGGGGGGGGGGCGCGGCGCCGCGGTCGCGGCGCTGGGCGCACTGCTGGCGCTGATCCTCGGTGTCTCCCGCACGACCCTGGCCATGGCCCGCGATCGCCACCTGCCGCACCCCTTGGCGGCGGTCCATCCCCGCTTCGGCGTGCCGCACCGCGCCGAACTCGCCGTCGGGGTGATCGTCGCCGCGGTGGCCGCCGTAGCCGACGTGCGCGCGGCGATCGGATTCTCCTCGTTCGCCGTCCTGCTCTACTACGCCGTAGCCAACGCCTCCGCGTACACCCTCACCCCCGCCGAGGGCCGCCCGCCGCGCGCCATACCGATCCTGGGCCTGATCGGTTGCCTCGCACTGGCTTTCACGCTGCCGCTGACCTCGGTGACAACCGGCGCGGCGGTGCTGGCGGCCGGAGCGGCCGTGTACGGCATCCGGCAGCGCGGCGCACATCGGCCGGACAACCACACCAGCGATGTCGGAAAAGAATAGATGCGCGTGCCCGCCGACGATTCCTGGATCATCGGTCTCCGGCGATACCGCACAGAGGGTGTATCACGCGTCGGCGCAGTCGGAACCGTTGGGAGACAAGACATCACCGTTCCAGGCCCGGCGTAGTTCCGCGAGCACGACGTGCAGCGCGGGGCTGTGGTGGCGGCGCGGGTGGGTTACCAGGTGGATGGCGCAGTGGGGGAGGGCGGGGCCGTCGAGGACGGTCAATGTGCCGGCGCGGATTTCGGACTCGGCGCTGATCGCGGGGAGGGCGGTCCAGCCCAGACCGACTGCCGCGCAACGCTTGATGGCCTCGATGCTGCCGAAGCGGGAGTGGCGTCCGGCGGTCGTGCCCGCCGCGGCGAGCTGGGCCGCCACATCGTCGCTGTAGCCGCAGCCCTCCTCGATGAGCAGGGCGTCGCGGGCGGCCAGGTCGGCCCACGTCACCGGGGCGCCGGCACGCTCGCTGTGATCGAGCAGGAGCAACGGCTCCGTGCCGACCCGCTCGAGCGCGAGATGGGTGAGCGGCGGCCGCGGCTCCATGGTCAGGGCGAGGTCGGCAGTGCCGCGGCGCACCGCGTCCAAGGCGTCGCCGACGCCGCCGGGGCTCAGCCGGATCCGCACGTCCGGCTCCCGCTCTCGCACCGCACGGACCACGCCGGGAAGACGGTAGGTGCACAACGATTCCGGCGCGATGATCCGGACCGTGCCGGACGGGCGAGAACCCTTGCCGCCCAGCGCGATTGCCCGGAGTCGATCCTCCGCCGCGAGGACTTCCTCCGCGCGCTCGATCAGCCGTGCGCCGACGTCGGTCACGACCACGCGCGTCGGCAGCCGGTCGAGCAACCGGCTGCCCAGCTGCCGCTCCAACTTCTGCACGTGACCGGTCACCGTCGACTGGGTGAAACCGAGTTCGGCGGCCGCGCCGGTGAAACTTTCCGACCGCGCGACGGCAAGGAAGCTGCGAAGGAGCCGGGTATCCATGGGCTATCGCAATCCGTGATCGCTGGTATCGATACTCATCGTTGGACAGAATACCGAGTCCGCCGAGAGGCTGGACCTGTGCTCGTGTTGCTGGTGGTGACCTTTCTCGCCTTCGTCGATTACGCCGCGCTGCTGCCGGTGGTCCCGCTGTGGGCCGCGTCAGGCGGCGCGACGGGCACGGCGGTAGGAGGCACGACCGGCGTCATGATGGCCGCGACCGTCGCCACCCAGCTGGCCGTGCCGTGGCTGTTCCGGCTCTGCACGCTGCGGACCATGATCGTCGCAGGGGCAGCGCTGCTCGGCGCGCCGACGCCGCTGTATCTGCTCTCCACGGACCTCGCGCCGATCACGGCGATCACGGCCGTGCGCGGCATTGGATTCGCGCTCGTGGTGACCGCCGGGGCGACGCTCGTCGCGGATCTGGCGCCCGGCGGGAAGCTGTCGTCGTCGGCCTCGTTGTACGGCGTAGCCGCCGCGCTGCCCAATCTGGGTGCGCTCGCCGGCGGCGTCTGGATCGCTCGAAGCTGGGGCTTCCCAGTGGTATTCGGGGCGGCAGCGGTCGCCTGCCTGGCCGGTGCGGCGCTGGCCCCGCTGTTGCCCGGCGGGCAGCGCGCGGTCTTCCGGGCCGGATCGGTGGCCGACGGGCGCGCCATCGCCACGCCGGTCGTGCTGTTCGTGGCGACGGCGGCATCGTTCGGTGCGGTGACGACCTTCCTGCCGGTGGAACTGCCGGAGGCGGGGATCGCGGCGTGGGCGTTGCTCGCGGCGTCCGTCGCCCTGGTGTTCGCGCGGCTCGGTGCCGGAGTGATCGGCGATCGATACGGCCCGGGTCGGTTGCTGCGAGGTTCGGTGCTGAGTTGCGCGGCCGGGCTGGCGTTCGTCGCGGCAGCCCCGAGTGCGCCGGTGCTGTCGATCGTCGGGGCGACGCTGCTGGGCGCGGGATTCGGTGCGTGCCAGAACGATTCGTTCGTGCTGACACTGTGCCGGCTGGGCGAGGGGCGCAGCGGCGCGGCGAGCACGATCTGGAACATCGCCTACGACGGCGGGCTGGGGCTCGGTGCCGTCGTCTTCGGCTGGTCCCTCGGCGGCCTGGGTTACACCGGCGCCTTCCTGGGAGCGGGCGGCGTCGTCGCGGTCGTGGTCGCGTTCGCCGGACAGTCTGTGCGGCGGGCCGTTCTCTCCGAACCGCGTCGAGAATGACACTCTCTTTGCAGGAGAAGGTTAGTTGCCGCAAGGTATTGTTGCATTTACACTGAGATCACTTACCCCGAGGCTCGGTGTCGGCTGAATCCCGTCCGCGAACCGAGATGTAGTTCTGCGAGAGGTGAATCTCTGTGACCACCAGCGCGACCAGCGACGTCTACTACGACCCGTACGACGTCCGGCTCAATGCCGATCCCTACCCGATGTTCAAGCGGATTCGCGACGAACTGCCCGTCTACTACAACGAGCAGCACGACTTCTACGCGTTGAGCCGCTGGCAGGACGTCAATGCCGCGCTGCTGGACCACAAGACCTACAGCTCCGCGCGCGGCGCGATCATCGAGCTGATCAAGGCCGACATCACGATGCCGCCCGGCGTACTGATCTTCGAGGATCCGCCGATCCACGACATTCACCGGAAACTGTTGTCGCGCATGTTCACTCCGCGCAAGATTCGCGAACTCGAGGGCAAGATCCGGGAGTTCTGTGCCCGCAGCCTGGACCCACACGTGGGCACGGGGCGGCTGGACTTCATCGCCGACATCGGCGCGCAGATGCCGATGCGCACCATCGGCATGCTGCTCGGCATCCCGGAAGAGGATCAGGAAGCCATCCGCGACTTCGCGAACGAGCAGATGCGCACCGAGGAGGGCAAGCCGATGAAGGCCGCCGAGGAGGGCCTCGTCGGCGGCGACATCTTCGGCGCCTACATCGATTGGCGGGCCGAGCACCCCTCCGACGACATCATGACCGAACTGCTCAATGTCGAGTTCGAGGACGAGACGGGTACGGTGCGGCGGCTGTCCCGCGACGAACTGCTGACCTACGTGAACGTCGTGTCCGGCGCGGGCAATGAAACCACCACGCGGCTGATCGGCTGGGCGGGCAAGGTACTCGCCGAGCATCCCGACCAACGGGCCGAATTGGTCGAGAACCCACGGCTCATTCCCAACGCGGTCGAGGAACTACTCCGATTCGAGCCGCCCGCACCGCATGTCGCGCGCTATGTGACCCGCGACGTCGAGATCCACGGCCGCACGGTGCCGCAGGGCAGCGCCCTGATGCTGCTCATCGGCGCCGCCAACCGCGACGAACGCCAGTTCCCGCCCGACGGCGACGTCTTCGACATTCACCGCGACACTCGCCAGCACCTGACCTTCAGCGTGGGCACGCACTACTGCCTGGGCTCCGCCCTGGCCAGGCTCGAGGGCCGAATCGCCTTGGAGGAGATCCTGTCCCGCTTCCCGCGCTGGGAGGTGGACCTGGACAACGCCAAACTGTCACCCACGTCCACCGTCCGCGGCTGGGAGACAATGCCCGCCAGCACATCCTGATCCGCATCTCGGCCGCGCCGTGTGTTCACTGCGCGATGTGGCGTGCAGTTCCGTCGGCCGCCGATTCTTCGATGGCGGCGAGGAGTCGGTGGTGGCGCAACGCTGTCTCGAAGCTCGGATCGGGTTGCCTGCCTTCGGTAATGGCTTGGGCGACTTCCTGATAGAGGGCCGCGATGTTGGCAGGAATGCCGGATCGCACGCCGGCGGGCACGGTGCGATACGCGTCGGGAACGGTCAGGAGCTCGTCGCCGATCCGGATGTTCCAGTCGCCCCAGTGAATGTATTCCTCGGGCCGAGTCGGGGTAGCGGTCAATGTCGCGTCGCTACCGACGAGCTTCAGGAGGAATCCGTCCCGCGCTGGGCTGGTCCCGCCGTGCACGACGACGACGGCGGCCGCGCCGCCGGCCAGCATCCCGTGCAGCAGTACGTGATCGGGCGTGGCGTTGGGCGCCGTCCGCTCCGTTCCGGCGACCAGCACACGGTCGTGCGTGCGGGGTAACCGCGCGCTGACCTCGATCACAGGGCCCGCGACGCGTTCGAGCGCGGACAAGAATTGACCGGCCATGATGGTCAGGATGTCGGTCCCCTCCGAAGGATCCAGCGCGAACGCCAGGTCCGGCCATATGCTGCTGCCCCCGAAAGGCGCGCCTTCGGCCGTCAGCACGACCGACTCGAGCGTGCCGATCCGGCCTCCGGCCAACAGGTCCGCGACGAAGCGGGCGTTCGGGGAATGCCGGCCTTGGAGAATGACCGCGTGCACCACACCGGCGGCGGAGGCAGCCTCGGTCAGCTCACCGGCTTCCTCGGCATCGATGCCCAGCGGCCACTCCGATACGACATGCTTGCCGGCGTCGAGCGCTGCCCTGATCACGGCGGCATGCCCGGAGGCCCGCACCGAGACGACGACCATGTCGACCTCGGGGTGCGCGACGAGTGCGCGCGAGTCCGCGAAGGCATGCCGTACACCATGCGCGGCGGCCGCGCGGTCCGCGCTGGCCTGGTTGGTGGTCGCCACCGCGGTCACCTCGAACTGCTCGAGCGCGGTGAGCGCGGGCAAGTGTGAGCCGTCCGCCCAACCGCTCGCCCCGACGACTCCGACTCGGATCATGTGCGGTCTCCTAGTTGTGTACCGTTAGGTATGAAACTAGAGGGGCGCGACGCTCTGGCGCAAGAGGTAATGTACCGATAGGTAAAAAACCCGAGGAGAGTACGGAGGACGACATGCCCGGCGGACGCCCACGCTCGTTCGATGTCGACGCCGCACTGGATCGCGCGCTGGAGGCGTTCTGGCGGCAGGGCTACGAGGGCACCTCGCTGACGGACCTGACGACCGCGATGGGTATCAACAAGCCCAGCCTCTACGCCGCCTTCGGCAACAAGGAGGAACTGTTCGGCAAGGTTCTCGCCCGCTACCTCGGCGGCCCGGGCGCCTACGTCGACGAGGCACTGAACGCCGACACCGGCCGCGAAGTCATCGAGCGGCTGATCCACGGCGCTATCGATCTGACCGCCGGCGAGGGCACGCCCCACGGATGCCTGTGCGTCAAAACCGTTCAAGCCTCCGGACCCGAGGCGCACGCCGCGCACCGAGAAGCCGTCGCGGCACGCAAAGCCGGCGAGGTCGCCCTGCGCAAGCGACTCGAGCAGGCCACCGACCTACCCTCCCGTCACGAACCGGCCACCCTGGCCGCACTCGTCCATACCGTCTCCGACGGCATCGCCGTCCAGGCCGCTGCCGGCCGCAGCCGCGCCGAACTACGCCGGATCGGCAGCCTCGCCCTGCGCGCCCTGCTGGACTGAGATGGCTGGACCGATGACTTTCGGCTGAAACTTCCGTCGATACGACTGGGTAGATCGACGGATAGGAGTCCGGATATGGCGAGACCGTCTCGATCGAGCACTTCGGTGCGGGCGAACGGTGTGGATCTGGGTGTCGAAAGCTTCGGCGGCGCGGAGGATCCGCTGATCCTGCTGGTCGGCGGGACGACGATGCTGTCCTGGCCCGACGCGCTGTGCGAGCGGCTCGCGGCGGGCGGGCGGCGCGTGGTGCGCTACGACCTGCGTGACTGTGGTGCGTCGACGACCCTCGACCCGGAAAATCCGGCCTACGACCTGCGGGATCTCGTCGCCGACGCGGCTGCGCTGGTCGAGGTGCTCGGCGCCGGGACCGCGCATCTCGGTGGAGTCGGCGTCGGTGGCATGGTCGCTCAGGTCGCGGCGCTGGACCACCCGGATGTGTTCTCCGCGCTGACCCTCGTCGGCACGCGACCGGTGGCGCCGGGCCCGGTGGACGAGGATCTGCCGGACCACGACTCCGCGGTCATGGGTTCGCTGTTCTCTCACGCGCTGCCGGACTGGACCGACCGGGACGCTGTCGCGGCGTTCGCCGCCGAGGGCGCCGAGTTGCTGGGCAACGATCCGGCGGAGGCGCGGGCGACCGCCGCCCGGATCTGGGACCGGACGCCGTCGAACGATCCCGCTGTGCACCAAGCGAATCAGCTCGGGATGGTGTTCTCCCGCATCGACTGCGCCCCGCGCTGGCGGGGAAGGCTCGGTGAACTCGACGTGCCCACGCTCGTGGTGCACGGTCGCGCCGACCCGTTCTTCCCGGTCGGCAACGGTGCGGCTCTCTCCGCCGAAATCCCCAGGGCGCGACTGCTTGTGCTCGACGAGATGGGTACGGCATTGCGCCACAACACGTCCGACCACGTCGCTGCCGCCATGCTCGTCCTGTAGCCGCCGCCTGGTCGCGCCGGCGTTCGCCGAGAGACTCGTTCAGCCGGCCGACCCGCTGGGGAGACCCAGGAGAGCTTGCAGCGGCGAGGGCGCGGGAGGCTGCGAATTGTCCGGAACCGCACCGGTGTACCGCGCATCCAGAACCGCACCCCTATGGATGTCGCCGGATTCCCAGCGCGGCTGGGGGTAGACGAGGTAGCCGGGACTATCGCTGTAATTCCCCGTGTAGTAGGGCGGGTCCTGCACCCATTTGCCCGGTTCCTGCTCGACGGGGCAGTCCGCGCGCATGCCCGCCCAGTTGTGCGGTCCCACCCAGGTCCGCTGCCCTGGAACCGTGACCCACTCCTGCGTCGCTCCGGGGTTGTGGCAGATCGCTTCCCAGTCGATGCGCTGGGTCTGATCGGTGTCATTGCGGCACACCATTGCCGTACACCAGACCCCGGGCGCGAGCGTCTCGACCTCCGGCCCCGGATCGGCGCCGGCCCGCGTCGCCAGCAGCCCCACCGCCACGACTCCGATCGCCGCAATCCCGACGGCCGTGCTCGCTCGTTGATTCACGTTGTGTCAACTCCTGTCTGGGTTATACCTAGGTGCCGACAATGACAGCGGCGCAGACTTGCGATCGTCTTAACATCGACTTGGGCGTCGCGAAATGCCAGATGACACAGGGGAGTTCGGCGCTACGGCGTCGCGTAGCGGTTATCCCGTTACCTGGGTCGGCCCCACTCGCATGCCTAGGCCGTAGATATCTACGCGACTGGTGACCTTACCGATTCGCGCCCCGTGTGGGCTGGTTAGTGTTTGAGCGATGACGGGAACGAGCGGTCCGATTCGGCTGTACATGTCGATGTCGGTCGACGGTTACATTGCCGGGCCGGACGATCGGCCGGGGCAGGAACTCGGGCGTGGTGGTGGACGCCTTTTCAATTGGCTGGATGATCGGGAATCCGAGGGTCCGAGCGGACAGGTTTATCGGGAGGCGCTGGCGACCGGGGCGGTGATCTCCGGACGTCGGACTTTCGACCTCGCCGGGCGTTGGCAGGGTGATCATCACGACGGGGTGCCGATCTTCGTCCTCACTCGGCATGTGGACGACGATGACGTGCCGCCGGGCCACGCGCGATTCGTCACCGATGTCGAGGATTGCGCTCGTCGGGCTCGCGAGGCCGCCGGGGAGCGGCCGGTCATGGTCCATGGAGCGGGCGCGGCCCAAGCGCTCCTTCGAGCCGGGCACATCGATGAGATGGAGATTCATCTGGTTCCGGTTCTTCTGGGGGAGGGCCGTCGGCTCTTCGACCATCTCGGTGGCGATCGCATCGAACTCGAGCTGGTCCGTCGGCTCGAGGACCGAGATGTCACGCACCTCCGCTACCGCGTGCGCCGACCCGAGGAGGTTGCGTGAAGACGCTTTTCGTCGCCTTCCGCGTGACAGACCTGGACCGCTCGCTCGATTTCTACACCGTGCTGGGTTACGCCGAGCTGGGCAGGGTCGATGGCGGCGGCGGGAGTCGCCTCGTGATCCTGAAGTTCCCGGGCGAACCGGCGGCATCGCTCGAACTGGTCCACCAACCCGGTGGCGGTCCCGTCGACGGGGGCAGCGGCGTCGACCACCTCGCAATACAAGTGGACGCCCTCGCCGCCACCGTGGAACGGCTGACCGTAGCCGGTCTAGAGCCAGGACCTGTCCAGCACCCGGGTGGGCCCAGCGGCCCGATGACGTCGTGGCTCACCGACCCGGACGGCTACCGAATCGAGTTGGTGGAGTGGCCTTCCGGACACGCCGACGGTCTCACCGCCGCAGACTTCTCTTGAAGTACATTCGGGTCTGAGCCTCAGACCCCGTGAGGACGAGCGAGATCATAAGCGCGCGAGAGCTTTTGGGGGACGACCATGCGCCAGGCGTCGACGACGAGCTCTCGCGCCTCGGTCGGGTCCAAGGCCGCGAGGTCGGCGTGAATCCAGTTGAAGCGCATATCCGACGCCGACGGCAGCTGGAACTTGTGCGGCTCGCCGGCGACGAGCGCCGCGCGCTCCTCCTTGGGGAACGCGAAGCCCATCACGGTCTCGTCGAGAGAGAACGCCACGTACACGATCTGCTTGACGCGGAACTTCAACCTGCCACGGACATAGACTGGATACGACCGCTCCAACTCGGTCCCCAGCGAACTGACGTCCTCGATCACCGCCATGCCGGACTCCTGTCTCTCCCGAACTACGACGAGGGCACCACCCGAAATTCATCGGCGCGGTCGATCTAGGTTCATCGGGTGAGCTTCAGAATCGCGGCATATGGTGTCTGCTTCGACCAGGGTCGGGTGTTGCTTTGTCGCCATGTGGCGCAGAGCGGCGACACGACCTGGACGCTTCCGGGTGGTGCCGTGGAGCACGCGGAGGATCCTTTCGACACAGTGACCCGGGAGCTTTTCGAGGAGACCGGCTACGACGGGGTCGTCGAACGCCTGCTGGGCGTGGATTCGAGGGTCGTTCCCGCAGCCGTCGCCCATGCGGGAGTCGACCATCAGAACGTCGGAATCTTCTACAGCGTCCGCGTCACCGGCGGCCGGCTCAGAGCCGAACCGAACGGATCGACTGTCGACCCGACCTGGACTCCGATCCCCGAGGTGGCGTCCCTACGCCGATCATCGCTCGTCGAAACCGGCCTGACCCTGGCTCGAACCCTCCCGGCAACCGGTCATGTCACGTCTACTCCGGTCAGCGGGCTGATTCAGCACTGAACGGCCCCCGAACGCAGGCGCCAGTTGGTGAAGAGGCCGAACGGTACGTCTGCCACGGTGCGCGAACCGCTTGGGTGGTCCGGCTCGCCATCGATGACGACATGGTCGGATGTATTCGTGGACAACCTGATTCCTGGAGGCCGAGTGCAGTCGATGACGGTGTCGGCCGATGATCGGGTTCTGCTTCATGTCGGTGTCACAGGGGACGGCCCGGATGTTGTCGTCTTGTCCGGTGGACCGGGTTACGTGCATTACCTGGAGCATGATGCGCTGGCGCCTCGCGGGTTCCGGCCCTGGTATCCCGAACCACGGGGTGTCGGACGGTCTCAGGGCGGGTGCTGGGCCATTCTTGGGGTTCGGACTTGGCGGTGCGCTACGCGCTACAGCATCCCGACCGTGTGCGAACCGTCGTCGGCATCGCCGGGCACGGATTGCACAAGTATCGAACCTGGTCCAGGGCATACGAGTCCGCGCGGCATCTGGAAGCCGATCTCGGAATCGATTGGGAGCCAAACGTTCACGCGGCGTTGATCGAGTCGTTCGTGCGCGGGTCGACTACGCGGGTCGTGTTCGACTGAAGGCGCTACCGCATTCCGAGGGCGCGGGCGAGATAGGTTGTCCACCAGCGGATCTGGGGATCGTGGCCGGTGGCTTTCCGGCCGGTGAGACCTGCGCTGCGACGGAACGCCGGACCATACACGGACTCGGTGGCGAGGGCTTGGTGGAGGGCGGCGACGGCGAGCCGGGTGTCGTCTATCGGGGTGCCGGCCGGGTCGGGTCGCAGGGCGTGGAGTGCCTCGACGACCGGGTCGAGCATCCCGGCCCGCTCGTCGCGCCACCCGGCGGCGTGCAGCGCTACGCCCAGTTCGCCGTAACCACGGTGGTAGAACTCTGCCAAGACGTCGACCAGTTCGCCGAGATCGGCACCGTGGTCGAGCCAGGAGGACAACACCTCCTGCACTCCCTGGCGAATCTTCCTGCCGCCGTGCCGTAGCAGCGCTTGCAGCAATCCCTCCCGCGTGCCGAAGTGATGGTTGACCCCCGCATCGGTCATGCCGACGCGGGTGGCGACGGCTCGGACCTGTACGGCGGCCGGACCGCCCTCGACCAGGAGCGTCTCGGCCGCCTCCAAGATCAGGCGGCGTGCCTCGTCGGGCGTGCGGCGCACACGCGCATGTGTCATGCGGGCGACTCTACCTTGACAGGTCAAGGCGGTCTCCTTACCCTCTTACGTTGAACTGTCAAGGTAGTGGAGGAATCACCATGATCGACCTCACCGCTCCGCGCGCACGGCGACTCGCCCGCCCCGGGGCAGTCCTGTCCGGGGAGGAGGCCGGCGTAGGGCCGACCTACCTGCTACTTCACGCTGGTGGTGAACGCCGCCGGGTATGGCGGCCCGTCATCGACGTCCTCATCGATGCCGGATGCCGCTGCGTGGCCTTCGATCAACGCGGTCACGGTGACAGCGACGGCGAGCTGCGGGCGCTCGCCCCCTACGCGGACGACGTCGCTGCCATGCTCGATGCCGAGCCGCCGGGGTGCGTGGTCGTCGGCGCGTCCCTGGGCGGGCTCGCCGCGATGGCTGCCGTGGGTGATCCGGCGGTGCGGGCGCGGGTCGCGGGGCTGGTGCTGGTGGATTGCGTGCCCGACCTCGATCCCCATCGTGTTCGCCGCTTCCTCGCCAGTATCCGTGGGCTGCCCGCGAATCCCGAGTTCACCGATGATGCCCTCGCGCACGTGGGATCGCTGCGGCGGGCCATGGCGGAGTTCGGGCGGCCCGTCCTGCTCGTCCGCGGCGGTGCGGGGTCGCCGGTCATTGACGACGACGTCGACCGGTTGTCGGAACTGGCCCCGCAGACCACCGTGGCCCACATCCCAGAGGCCGGACACCTCATCGCACGCGAGCAACCGGTCGCCCTGGCCGAGACCATCGCCGCCGTGACCGCCGACTGGCCGGCGCTGGCACTGCTGCGCGACCTCGGCGCGGGACACATCGATCACCCTGGCGGCAAGCTGCTGGACCACCTTCAGCGGGTGAGTCGGCTCGTCACGACCTGGGGCGCGAACCGGCGTGTCCGCCTGGCCGCCCTCTGTCACGCCGCCTACGGCACCGACGGCTTCCCGCACGCACTGCTGCCGCTCGATCAGCGCACCCGCCTGCGGTCCGCAATCGGTGACGAGGCCGAAGCTCTCGTCTACCGCTACGGTGCCTGCGACCGGAACAAGACCTACCCGCGCCTCGGCGCACCGCAGGTTCCCCTCGCCGACCGCTTCACCGGCGAGACGTCCACCGTGTCCGGCCCCGACCTCGCCGACTTCGCCATCCTCACCATCGCCAACGAACTCGACGTCGCCCGCACCGCATCACTCACCCCCGACACCCGCCGCGACATCCGAACTCTCATCAGCGCATTGGAGACCTACGCGCCCGAGGCCGCAATTCCGGCCTCAGCCGACCCGGCCTTATCTTGAAAGAAATCTCTAACCTGTCAAGCCGACAAATAGTGGCCCGTCCGCTGGCATCACACGTGAACCGCTGTCCGCCAACGTCATTGGAGTATCGAAAGGCTCTCGCCCGTTGACGCCCCGACCAGGATGGTGGATGGCTCGCCTGCCCCAGCCACCATCGCTCGCGGCCACCCCACGCTGGTTCCGCCGCACCCACCGAATGGAAATCGGCAACCGCTGAGCGTTTGAGCACCACTAAAGCGTCTATACGGCTGATGTGCCTCCTGCCGCGACCCGCCTCGCGCGACAGGGGGCACATTCACGTGATCGAATGCCCCACCCGGCCATCACGATTCGCGGACATCGGCCATTCGCGATCATCCTCGGCGGGATGGCCCGGCCTGAGCGGACACTGATCGCGTGCTAGCGGCAGATTTCGCCGTGTAAACGCGATCAGTGACCGGTTAGGCCGGGAGCGGGGGATGGACCCGGCCATCGGGGAGATGAGTGTGTCAGAGAGCGGACAGACTGCCGTGCATACGATATGGCGACGAATTCGGTATGGGTGGTGAGTCGAGGATCAGACCGCGAAGCGTCGAGGTGGCGGAGGAACGCGGCCCTTGGTCCGTAGTGAACGAAACACATTGGCGCCAATCCCGATACTGTCTGTGTCACCCTGGGCGGCAGCCGTCGGGTGATGGAAGGATTCCAGATGTCGTCCACGCGGATCGCCGACCACCACCCATCACGAACGCTGGTGGCCGGTAGCTGGATCGCGATATTCGTACCACTGTTCAGCTTGGGCCTGATGACCGCCGTATTGTTCGCCATCGCGGCCGCCGCGGCACGGTCGCGGACGCTGGCGTTGAGCGCGGCCGGGTACGCAGTCGTCACCGCGATCGTATTCGCGGCGATAGATCGAAGTGACCTGATTTTCGCCATCGCCCTCGTGATTCTGATGTTCGGCGCAGCGGGGCACGCTACGTGGGTACGTCATCGCGTGGTCTGGGCTATCACCCGGATAGCGGAGTCGCATCCACAGCACCGTTCTGCGCTCGCGCCCGCGCCGCCGGAGACGGCGATAGCGGCCGATCCCGCAGTACAAGCGGCGATGCAGCGTCGTACCCGTCGGCAACAGGCACGTCGACTGTTGTCCACCGATCCGAATATGGCGACCGAGCTCGCGATCGGACGCCCGGATCTGCCGCGTGATTTCGACGATGGCGGGCTCGTCGATGCCAACAACGTTCCCGAAGCTGTGCTTGCTCGATTGCCGGGCGTCACCACCGAGATGGCCACGCAGATTGCTGCGGCATCAAGAGGACACACGCTTACCAGCGTCGAAGATCTGGTCGTTTTTGCCGACATACCTTTCGGTCTCGCCGAAAGCCTGCGTGAGTACTTGATCTACCGCGAACGCTGCTGACGTAAGCCTCACCGCCATCACTTCGTTGTCTCAAGGCAAGCCATTCGGTGAGACTACGAGGCTGGCCAGTGTTCGATCTGGTTGAGGCTCGGGGCGCAGAATATGCCTTGTCGGCCGCCGAACGTTGGTGTACCTGCTCGTACGTGAAGGCAATCCGGCGCGCAAAATGGTGAGACTTCTCTCTGGGTAGGCCGGATCCCGGTGGGATGTTCTGGTCTGTGCGGACACTGATCGTGTCGGGATGGCGAATTTCGCCTTGTGGGTGCGGTTGGTGACCGGTGAGGCCGGGAGCAGGTTCCTATTCGGACTTCACGGGTGTGCGGACGACTGCCGGAGTCCCGCCGATGATGCCGTCATTCTCCAGTTGCAGGATCTCAGCCTTGGACAGCCCCAGGCCCGTGAGCAATTCGGTGTTGTGCTGGCCGAGTAGGGGAGCGGGGGAGCGGTGGAACTGGTGGGGGCCTGCGGAGAAGCGGGCGGGGACGGTGCTGTGCCTGGCGGTTTCGGCGACCGGGTGGGAGACCGGTTCGAAGAAGGCGCGGTGGTGCAGTTGGGGGAGCTCGGCCTGGCGGTGGGGTTGCATGACCTTGGCGACGGGAACGCCTGCGGGCCAGAGGATTCGGATGATCTCGTCACTGTCGCGGGTCGCGCACCATGCGGCGAGATGCTCGTCGATCTGCGCATGGTGACGGCGCCGGCCCGCGGCGGAGGACAGGTCTGGCGTCAGTGCCCAGAAGGGATCGCCGAGTGCCTCGCGCAATGCGCGCCACTGCGCGTCCGTCGCTACGGCGATCGCGACCCAGCAGTCCGCCCTGCCGAATTCGTCCGAACCCGCAGCGCGGTACAGGTTCTGCGGCGCGGCCTCCGGCCCGCGGTTACCGTCGCGTTCCAGCAGTGCGCCGTAGGCGGAGTACTCGATCACCTGCTCCGCGGCGACATTGAGGGCGGCGTCCACCATGGCGGCCTCCACCAGCACCCCCCGCCCGGTTTTCCGCCGGTGCTCCAACGCCAGCAGCAGCGCGTTCAACGCGTGCACCCCGGCGTTCGGGTCGCCGATCGAGTAGGGCTCCAACGGATTTCGATCCCGATGCCCGGTGAGCCAGGTCAGCCCGGAGGTGTCCTCGATGATGTACGCGAAGGCGGGATTGTCACGCCAGGGACCGTCCAGGCCGAAGCCGGGCATCCGGACCATGATGGTGTCGGGCCGCAGCTCGCGCAGCGCCGGATAGCCCAGTCCGATCTGTTCCAGCACCCGCGGCGTGTAGTTCTCGACGACGACGTCGCAGGTGGCCGCCAGCCGCTTCAGCAGTTCGCGTCCGCGCTCGGTACGGAAGTCGACCGTCAGGCCCTTCTTGTTGGTATTGAGCCCGGAGAAGATCGGCGACTTCTCCCACCACTGATCCTCCGAGGCGGGCACACCCGCGATCAGCCTGGTGCCGTCCGGCCGTCCGGCGGATTCGACGTGCACAACCTCCGCGCCCAGCATGGCGAGGAAATGCGTGCACGACGGCCCGGCCCAGTACGTCGTCAGGTCCAGCACGCGAAGTTCCCGGAACGGCAAGGGATCCGGGCGCACGCGCGCGCGGCCCCCCCCCGGGGCCCGGCGGGGGGCCCGGGGGACCCGCGGGGTGGGAA
>NZ_JARWOP010000348.1 GCF_029868745.1 Nocardia wallacei
CCCCGGGGCCAACCCACCACTCCCCCCTAACCCCCCCCCGCCCCGGCCCCCGCCCCCGCGGCGGCAACCGCAGCACCGACCGCGGCCGCATTCGGTCTGGCAGCAGGAAACCTCGCCCCACCAGACGAACCCACCACCCCCTCCTCCACCGTCCCTTCGACAATCCAAGACACGCCACCACACACGAATCCGACTGCGGCCCAGCACAACCCACCCGCGCCTGCGGCACCACCACCCGGCGGCCCGCCACCCCCGACCAGACCCGGCCCCACCACGGCAACAACACCGCACAACCAGACGGAGACACCGCCCGGTACCGCACCCGCGATACCGCTCGGTCAATCGCAGTCGTCACCGGCGACGAGCGCGTCCGGCGCTGCGACACCATCGGGTCAGGGTCTGGGACCGGCGGCTTCGACCGGTGCGTTGCCGCCCGGCTCGGGCGTCTCCTCGGGGCCGCTGGCCGCGTTCGCGGCGGCGGTGCCGCTCGCCGGGGCGGACCAGCAGGACGACGAGGACGACGGGCTGCGCGACGTCCCCGACATGTACCCGGGCCCCCTGCCCGCCGACGCCACACCGCATGTGCCGATCAGCGTCCCGGATCCGCATCGAGCACCCGAATTCGGAAGCAGCAAAGACCGTCCCGACGAATGGCAGCAGCCGCCGGGCACCGACTACGTGATCCCGGGCGCACCGACGGTGTCTTCCGACCCGCCGCCCGACGCCATCCCGATCATCTCCCACCCCGAGCAGCCCGCCGTACCGGCGCGGCCGAACGCTCTGCCCGCCACCTACACACCACCCATCCCGGCCGACCCGGAACGCTCCCGGGAGAACAACCAGGACCCGTCCGGCCCGAAGCCGATCCCGGACGTCGCACCCCTGCCCCGCGACGACGCCAACACCGAGACCGGCCTCACCGGGCCCGAGGCGATCCCTCAGGAGAGCCCCGCGCGCTCCCGTTACGCCACCGCGCCCGACCCGAAAGCCCTTGGGGCACCGCAGGATCCCTCCCGGCCACCCCAGCTGAACCCGCACAGCCTCGAGTACCTCTTCGACCAGAGC
>NZ_JARWOP010000349.1 GCF_029868745.1 Nocardia wallacei
CCCCCCCCCCCCCGCCCCCCCCCCGCGCGCCCGCCCCCCCCCCCCCCCCCCCCCCCCCCCCCCCCCCCCCCCCCCCCCCCCCCCCCCGCCCCCCCCCCCCCCCCCCCCCCCCCCCCCCCCCCCCCCCCCCCCCCCCCCCCCGGACATACCTATTCGCCCAGCCGGCCCGATACCTCGTGCAGCAGGCCCATGACCCGCTCCGCGGCCTTCCGGCGGTTCATGCTCGCCACCGCCTGCTGTGCCGACTCCAGCGCGTCCGCGCCGACCACGGGTTCGTGCAGGCTGTAGTGGCGGTTCCAGCGCATGGACGGCAGGTCCTGCCGCCCGCCGACCTTGGATCCCAGGGCCAGCAGCCGCAGGCCGTTCTCGCGATCGCTGTCCGTGGCGAGCAGATACGAACCCACGGCGCAGGCGACAGCCCCGAGCTGCGGAAGGTCGTAGAACTGCGCCAGCCGGACCGTGGCGGTCTCGTAGATCTGCCGGGCCAGTGTGGGCACCTCGTCCAACCGGTCGTGCAGCACGTGCGCGTCGAGCACCGCCGACGCGACCATGATGTCACCGGGGCCGGGCGACGTCTCCATGATCGGCCAGGAGAACAGCTCCAGCGCGCGTCGGAACATCCGCAGGCCGCGGTCCGTATCCCCTTCTGCCAGTGCGAGTTCCGCGAGTCCGGCGATTACCGTGCCGCGGCGATGATTGGGACGTTCCACCGGCGCCTCGGGATCCAGGCCGTCGCCGACGACCCCGAGCGCGAACGTCAGCTCCGAGCGAGCCTGGGCCGGCTGCCCGGCGCCGATCAGCGAGACCGCCAGATAGCTGCGGATCTCCACGGCCTCCTCGTAGCAGCGCAGCAGCTGGAGCAGGTCCGCGCCGCGCCGGTAGTAGTCCGCCGCGCGCTGGTAGTGCGCCGCCTGGGCCGCCATCTGCCCCAGATGCTGGCAGGCCATCGCGGTTCCCCAGACGTCCTGGGATTCGGTGAGTTCCAGGACTCGCTGCGCATCCTGGATCGAGCCGTGCATGTCGCTGCCGTTCTCCCGCAGGTTCGCACGCAGCATCAGGGCCAGCGTCCGCACGCCCGAGTCGGCGTCCCGGCCGCCCTCGGCCAGCTTGCGGGCCAGCACGCGCGCGTCGGGCGCCAGGCAGATCAGTTCGCCGAAGTACCGCAGCATGGGGCTCGGCCCGGTGCCCGCGCGCAGCAGCCGCCGGACCCGCACCCGCACGGTCGCCAGCTCGCGCAGGCCCGCCTCGGCGAACAGCAGATGCGTCCCCGCCAGGGCGTAGGTCATCATCTCGAGATCGATCTCGGCGAGGCCCCGCGGTCCGGCCGGGGGCGGCACCGGCAGGGTCCGCGGCGCCCAGGTCATCAGCTCCAGATGGGCGCCGCGCATCACCCACAGCGTGCCCGCGAGCGGGAAGACCATGTAGGCCGTGGCCGCGTCCCGCCGATCCAGCGCGAATCGCAGAATCGAGACCAGATTGTCCAGCTCCGCGGCGACCGACAGCACCACGCGGACCTGCTCGTCGGTCGGATACCGCCGGGCGGCGTCGAGCGCGAATTCCCTTGCCCACCCGCACATCCGGTCCATCACGAGGTCGGCCTCGCCGGTCGCGGCCAGTTGCTCCTCGCCGAATTCCCGGACCGTCTCCAGCATGCGGTAGCGCGTGGGGATCTCGTCGTCGTCGGCCAGCACGGCGAGCAGCGATTGACTCACCAGACCCTCGACCGCTCCCACGGGATCGGCGACATCGGGCCCGGCGACGACGGCTTCGGCCGCGGTGAGGGTGAAGCCGGCCGGGAACCGGCACAGCCGCCGCAACGCCACCTGCTGTTCGGGTTCGAGCAGATTCCAGCTCCACTCGATCACGGCGTGCAGGGTCCGGTGCCGCTCCGGCGAGGTGCGATCGCCGCTGCGCAGCAACGCGAACCGATGCTCGAGCTTCGCCTCGATCTCCTCGACGCTCATGGTGCGCACGCGCGCCGCGGCCAATTCGATGGCCAGCGGCAGACCGTCGAGGGTGCGGCACAGCCGCGCGACGGTCTCGGGTTCGAGCCGCACGGACGGCCGCACCGCGCGGGCGCGGGCGATGAACAGGTCGGTGGCCGGCGAACCGTGGGAGTCGATGGCCAAGGGCGGCAAGGGATATACGGTCTCGGCGGTGATCTCCAGGGGCGCGCGGCTGGTGGTCAGCACGGTCAGCCGATCGCAGGCGCCGACCAGATCCGCGACGACCTCCGCGACCGCGTCGATCAGGTGTTCGCAGTTGTCGAGGATGAGCAGCGTCGGCCGCAGCGACAGCGCCTCCCGCAGCCGGCGGTGGCCGTCGATCGTCTGGTTCGGCCGCAAAACCTTTGTCTCGCGGGAGTATTCGCTCATGCCCAGGGTCGCGCCGATGGCGGCCTCGATCTCGGTACAGGTCGCGGCGAGCCCGTCCGGATCGGCGCGCAGCGAGGCCAGTTCGACCAGCGTGACGGCCTGCTCCGCGGCCACCCGGCCACCCAATTCGTTGGCCACACGGGTCTTTCCGGTGCCGCCGGGGCCGAGCACGGTGACCGCCCGGGACTCGGCCAGCAGCCGCTCCAATGTGTCCAGATCGGCGGCGCGGCCGAGCAACGGGTTAGGGGCCGCCCGCAGGCCGATCGCCGACAACGTCGTTCGCTGCGCGGTATCGTCACCGGGCACCGGATTCAGCGCGTGCTGCGCGGACGAAACCCGTTGCACGCCGGTAAGTTCCGCGCCCGGCCGGGGCGCCCGCGGTGTCGGAGCGCCCGGTAAGGGCTCGCCGCGCAGGATCGCCATGTTCAGCGCGATCAGGGCGGGCCCGGGGTCGGCGCCGAGTTCTTCACCGAGCCGCTTGCGCAGTGCGGCAAAGACTTCCAGCGCCTCGTTGGCTCGGCCGTCGGTGGCGAGCAGACGCATCAGGGTGGCGTGCGCCGGCTCGTCGAGCGGCTCGGCGGCGGCGTTGCGCCGCGCGATGGCGAGGGCGCCGGGCACATCGCCGAGTTCCTCCCGCGCGTTCAGCTCCAGCGAGTCCAGCGCGGCCCAGCGCGCCGCCGCGACCTCACGCACCTCGTCGGCCACGAGTCCCTGGGGCAGGTCCGAGCCCGGCTCGCCGCGCCACAGTGCTCGGGCGCGCGCCACGGCCGCCAGGCAGCCGGGTGCGTCGCCGGTGTCCAGCAGGTCGCGCGCGTGGCGTTCCAGCTGCCCGGCGCGGCCCAGGTCCACCTCGTCCTCCGTCAGGCACAGCCGGTATCCGGCCGGACCGATCTCCAGCGCACCGTCCGGTAGCGCCGAACGCAGCCGGGAGACCTGCGTGTGCAGCGCGTTCATCGGCGCTCGGGGTGGCTGATCGCCCCAGACGTCGTCGATCAGGGCCTGTGCGCTGCGGCTGCGGCCGGGGTGTACGGCCAGCGCGGCGATCAGCAGCCGCGCTCGCGCTCCGGGTATCGCGGTGAGCTCGCCGGTCCGCCGCACGGCCGTCTCTCCGAGCAGTGTCACCCGGACCGGCGGCGCGGGCACACCGGCGTCCCGGTCCGGGTCGGACCGGGTGTGCGTCGTCCCGGCGCCCGCGGAGCCGTTGTGATCAGGAAGCATGCCGTCGCAATCGTATGTGAGCGGTCGAACGAATTTCGGGGACGCGGCGCTGCGGTCGATGCTCACCATTGTCCGTCACCCCGGTCCAGCAATCCGATATATCGGCATAATGCTACCGATATATGCGGCGAGTATCCACCGCCCCGGACGGAACGCCGCTCCGGCCGCGCGCGGTTGCCGAGTCCGTACCGCACATTAGGCTTCGCTCATGGCAAGTGCTGCACAATGGCTCGAAGGCGCCCGTCCGCGCACCCTCCCCAACGCGATCGCCCCGGTCCTGGTCGGCACCGGCGCGGCCGCCTCGCTGGACGGCGCGGTCTGGTGGAAGGCGCTGCTGAGCCTGCTGGTGTCGCTGGCCCTGATCATCGGCGTGAACTACGCCAACGACTACTCCGACGGCATCCGCGGCACCGACGACGAGCGGGTCGGACCGCTGCGCCTGGTCGGTTCCGGCGTGGCGAGCCCCGCCGCGGTGCGCGGCGCGGCGATCGCGAGTCTGTCGGTCGCCGCCGTCGTCGGCCTGGTGCTGGTGGCCACCACGGCCTGGTGGCTGCTGCTGGTGGGCGCGGCCTGCCTGGCCGGGGCGTGGTTCTACACCGGCGGCGCGAAACCCTACGGCTACAGCGGTTTCGGCGAGATCGCGGTATTCGTGTTCTTCGGCCTGATCGCGGTGCTGGGCACGGAGTTCGTGCAGGCCGAGCAGGTCGACTGGGCGGGGCTGGTCGGCGCGGTGGCGGTCGGCGCGTTCTCCAGCGCGGTGCTGGTCACCAATAATCTGCGCGACATCCCGACCGACTCGCAGACCGGCAAGACCACGCTGGCCGTGCGCCTCGGCGACACCCGGACACGCACCCTGCACCAGGTATTGCTGGTGCTGCCGTTCGTAGCGTCGCTGCTGCTGGTGGCCCGCACCCCGTGGGCGCTGGCCGGGCTGCTCGCGGCGCCACTCGCCGTGCGCTCCAACGCACCGGTGCGCGGCGGGGCGAACGGCCCGGGCCTGATCCCGTCGCTGCGGGACACCGGGCTGGCGATGCTGGCCTGGTCGGTGCTGACCGCGCTCGCGCTCGGGATCGGCTGATCCCGGCCGGGCCGCTAGTCCTTGTCCGGCACCAGGATCCCGAGGATCCAGTTGACCAGGGTGATGACGACCGCGCCGATCACCGCCGCCCAGAAACCGTGCACGCGCAGGCCGTAGTCGGTGGTCTCGGTGATCTTCGCGGTCAACCACAGCATCAGGGCGTTGATCACCAGCAGGAACAGGCCCAGCGAGACGATCACCAGTGGCAGCGACAGCAGCTTCACAATCGGCTTGACCAGGGCGTTCACCAGACCGAAGACGATCGCGACGGCGAGCACCACCACGATCTTCGCGCCGGTGCCCTGGTCGGCCGGGCTGACCAGGTCGATATCGCCGACCCAGGCGGCGGCGAGCCAGATCGCGACCGCGTTGATGATCAGGCGTAGCAAGAGGACCATGGCGACATGCTAATGGTCGCCACGCCCGAGCACCGGGCGTAGCGACCACGTCGCGACCGGGCATGTCGTCAGGCCGCCCGCTCCAGCAATTCGTGGACCGCCTGCCGCAGGGCGCGAATGCCGTTCTCCCCGCCGAGCAGTTCGCGGGTCCGATCGTTGGGCGTGCGCAGCAGGCCGAGCAGGACGTGGCCCGCCTCGATCCGGTCGGCGCCGCCCGAAATCGTCTCGCGCAACGAGAGTTCCAGCACCTTCTTGGCGTCCCGGGTGAACGGGATGTGGCCGAAGGTCATGCTGCCGCCGAGCCGGAACCGGCTGCGGCGCGGTTGTTCCTCGGCGGGTATCGCCCGCTCCAGCGCGTCCTCGCCGAAGGTGGCCTCCAGGCTCTCCCGGACGGCCTCGAGATCGATGCCGATGGAGCGCAGCGCGGCGGCGTCCTCCTCGCCGAGCGGCTCGCCCGCGGGGCCGGACTCGTCCTCCCCGTGGTCGCGCCGCAACTCCTCCCGCAGGCCGTCGGCGGTGATGCCGTTGTCGGACAGCACCTTTCGCAGCCCCGGATCGGGCGCCGCGGCGAGCCCCAGCAGCACATGCTCCACATCGATACTCGGAGAGCGCAATTCACGCGCCTCCTCCTGTGCCACCACGACCGCGTGCCGGGCCGGCTTGGCGAACTTCTCGAACATCAGCGGATACCGCCTCTCCGGTTGTACTTCTGATGGACCGCCTGGCGGCTGACCTCGAGCGCGTCGGCGATCGTCTGCCAGGACCAGCCCTGTTCGCGGGCATTGGCCACCTGGATCGCCTCCAGCCGTTCGAGCAGCCGACGCAGCGCGAGCACCGCGCGCAGCCCGACCCTGGGGTCCGGACTGCCGGCGGCGGCCGCCAGCGTTGTTGCTTCACTCATGAACGTCAATTTACGTTGACGCTCGCGGCGCGTCAACCAAAATTGACACTTCGGGGAAGGCGTTCGCCGACAGCGGAACCCGGTGCCGGAGAGAGAGTGCGGCCTACTGCTGCTCGCCGCGCATGCGCGCGCGCAGCTCGGCCTTGTCGGTGCGCCGCTTCTCGTCGACGGCCGCGATGTCCTCGTTCACCCGCGCCCGCAACCGCTTGAACAGCACCAGCGACAGCGGCATGGCGACGATCAGCGCGAACAACAGCGCCACGATCAAGGGGATGTCCACAGTCAGAATCCGGGCCAGCACCACGATGACGGCGGCGATGGCCGCGACCAGCACCAGCCGGGCCAGGGTGTAGAGCGCCAGATCGCGCGCCAGCCGCCGGCCCGCCGGGGCCGGAGCGGGATCGGCCGGGGCGCCGTCCGGTCGAGATGCGTCACTCACGCGACCAGCCTAGGCGACGAGTTCCCGCGACCGAGTCGCCCGTGTCCGGTTCGCACGTAATCGCTGCGAATTCGCTGGACGGCGCCGAACGATCCGCAACCAAGCCGTACGCATATCCGATTTGTCTATTACTTCCCCTTTACCAAAGTTAGATCATTCGAGTACGTGGGGGGTCTGGTGCAACGATGTCGCTATCTGATGAGGGATCTGTCGATTACGGAAAGGTTTGCGAATGACTGCGATCACCGCGGCGAGCCGCACGTTGGGTTCCGTCAACGGCCAGGAGGCCCTCCTGACCCCCGGCCAGGTAGCGGCACTGTTCCACGTCGACCCGAAGACCGTCACCCGGTGGGCGCACGCCGGGCGGCTCGGCTCGTTGCGCACTCCCGGCGGACACCGCCGTTTCCGCGAGTCCGAGGTGATGCAGCTGCTCAGGTCGCTGACCACGGAGGCGACCCGAGTCTGACCCAGTTTCCGGTGTCTGCGGTGCCGCAGGTACGGACACGGATTACCCTCGATGACAGGAGGTGAGTGACGTGGCGTACCTGTTGGCACTCATCGCGGTCGTAGTTGTCGCGGTGCTGTGCTGGAAGGCGTTCGGGCCGGAGCGTTCGCGGCGACTCGGTGCCGGTCCGGCGCAACGAAATCGAATCATCGGACCGGACGACGACCCTGATTTTCTCTGGCGTATCTCTCGACCACATCACGACGGCGATCCTGGAAACGATCGCTGATTCTCATTCGTCGCGCGTAAGTCACACCCTCGGCGCGTAACCGAGTTCCAGCGCGCCGAGGGCCGCGGCGACGGCCGCGTCGGACGCCGGCAGCAGCGGCAGCCGCACGGCCGGACTCGGAATGCGGCCCTGTGCGGCCAGCACACCCTTCATCACCACCGGATTGGGTTCGGCGAAAAGGGCTTCCGCCAGCGGCGCCAGCAGATTGCCGAGGTGCCGGGCGCGCTCGACCGAGCCGTCCCGCCACGCGGCGGTCATATCCACATACGCTCTCGTCGCGACATTGGCGCTGGCCAGGATGGCTCCGGCCGCGCCAAGCGCGAGCATCGGAGCGGCGTAGAGATCGTCCCCGATCAGCACGGCCACATCGGCGGGGCAGCGGCTCATGAATGCGATCGTGGTGGCGTCGATCGCGCCGACCGCGTGCTTGAATCCGGCGACGCCGGGGAGTTCGGCCAGGCGGCACAGCGTGTCGACGCCGAGTTGGCAGCCGGTGCGGTACGGGATGTTGTAGATCAGCACCGGCACCGGGCTCGCGGCGGCCAACCGCCGGAAGTGTTCCACCACACCGGCTTCCGAGGGCCGGGTGTAGTACGGGACGACGGCCAGCACGGCGGAGACGCCCGGAGCCAGGTCGGCCAGCGCGTGTGTCGAGTCGGCGGTCGAATTCGATCCGGTGCCCACCACCAGGGGCGCCTGTCGTTGCCTGCACACAGCGGCACAGATGTCGACGACGCGGCGGCGCTCGTCGGCGGTCAGGGTCGCGGGTTCACCCGTGGTGCCCAGCGCGACGATTCCGGATGCGCCCGCGTCCAGCGCGTCGTGAGCCAGTCCCTCCAGTGCCTCGGCCGCCAGTTCGCCGGTGGCGGTGAACGGCGTGATCAACGGGACGAACAGGCCGGTGAATGTCATGCCCCCAGCCTCGTCGCCACCACGCTTCACGTCCATTACACGTTTCTGCAAGCAAGGTTAAGCTGAAGTTATGCTCGATGTCCGACGCCTGCGACTGCTGCGTGAGCTGGCCCAACGCGGCACCATCGCCGCCGTCGCGCAGGCGCTCGCCTACACGCCGTCGGCGATATCGCAACAGTTGGCGGCGCTCGAGAAGGAGGCCGGGGTGCCGCTGCTCGAGCGGACCGGGCGCAGCGTCCGGCTCACCCCCGCCGCGGTCCGGTTGGCCGACCACGCCGAGACCATCCTCGCGGTGCTGGAGCAGGCGTCCGCCGAACTCGCCACCGGCCGCACGGAACTCACGGGCACGCTGCGCATCGGGGCCTTCCCGACGGCCGTGCGGACGATCCTGTCACCGGCGCTCGTCGCGCTGAGCCGTGACCATCCCGGCCTGGAACTGCTCGTGTCCGAACTGGATCCGGTGAACGCGCCCGCCGCGCTGCGGGCCGAGACGCTCGATATCGCGCTGGTCCAGGAGTACGACTACGTGCCCACCACTCCCGAAACCGGTTTGGACACCGAACCTTTCCTGGAGGAGACGATCAACCTGGCCGCCCCGGCCCCCGAACCCCTTGCCGAGCACCGCGATTCCCTCTGGATCGCCGGGATGCCCGGCACGCTGTGCCACCTGATGACCGTACGTGCCTGCGAGGCAGCGGGTTTCACGCCGCACATCCGTCATCATGCCGATGATTTCGGCACGGTTCTCGCGCTGGTCGCCGCCGGGCAGGGGGTAGCGCTGGTGCCGGAGCTGGGTGCGCTGAATATCCCCAGCGGTGTCGCACTCGTCCCCCTGTCGACCCGTCGCCGCACCCGCCTCGCCTACCGCCGCGGCACCGGTTCCCACCCCGTCGTCGCGGCCGCCCGCGCCGCCCTGCACGCCTCCTGCGCGACCCTCCCGTCCCGGCAGGCGGTCGAATGACGCGTCCCGCGCATCGACCCCGTGCTCAGGGCTTGTTTTTGCGGAGCTGCCAGAGGATCACCGCCGGGACTCCGGCCGCGGCGGCGCGTGCCGCTTCCGGGACCAGGGCGGCGAGTGACCAGGGCCAGACTTCCCAGGGGCCCGGGCCGGTACTGGGCTCGGAAGTGGTTGGGGGCGGCGGCATTACGGGCTCCTCGCAGCGTTGGACGGTGAAGCCCGCGGCGAGGGCGGCGCGCAGTTGGTCGCCGACGCGGTGCGGATAGGAGCGCAGGCGGGCGGCCGTGCCGTCGGGGCGGCGCACGGTGGGCAGGTGGGTGCGGGCCACCTGTTCGGGGTGTACGTCGGCGATCAGCGCGTGCCCGCCCGGCCGGAGAACTCGGGAGAATTCGCGCATGACCGGGAGTGGATCCGGCACGTGCGACAGCGCGAGCGAACAGGTCAGCACGTCGACGGAGGCGTCCGCGACCGGCAGTCGTTCCAGATCACCGAGTCGGAAATCGCTGTCCGGCAGTCGCTTTCGGGCACGGTCGAGCATTTCCGGCGAGCTGTCCACGCCGAGCACCCGGTGCCCGCATTCGGCCAGCACGGCCGCGACCCGGCCCGTACCGCACGCCGCGTCGAGGGCGGCGCCCGGCGGGAGGCCTGCCGCCAGCTCGCGGACCATCGGCTCGTCGAACCCGAACGCGGGGTTCGGTCCGTCGTAGCTCTCGGCCCAAATCCCGTAGCCCTCCACGGTATTCACGTATTCCACCGCAACACCGTCACCGAGTCCGCCCTCGGCGAGCAACCGCCGAACCTCCGCGACCCGAGCCTCGGTGAACTCCCGCCCGTACTCCCCCGCGAACGCCCGCAACAACGCGAGCCCTTCCAACCCCAGTACGTAGGCCAGCGGATTCTCATACGCCATGTCCCGGGACGCTATCGACCACCCGCACTCACGATCCACCGAATTTCATCCCGCTCACCGCCGGCTACCCACCGATCCATTGCCTGGCGCAGCTACGTGACCTGGGCGTAGCTACCTTGCGGCGTAGGCTGCGGATATGGAAGCGATCTTTGCGAACAGCTACGGTGATCCCGATGTTCTGACGCTCGGCGAACTTCCAGCTCCCAAGGTGGGGCCGGATCAGGTGCTGATTCGGGTCAAGGCGGCCGGGGTCAATCCGGTCGACTGGAAGGTCCTCGCCGGATATCTGGATCCGATGATGTATGCCCATTTCCCGCTGATCCCGGGATGGGACGTCGCCGGTGTGGTCGAGCAGCTCGGCGCGGACGTGCCGGAGTATCAGGTCGGCGACGAGGTGATGGGTTATGTCCGCCGCGACGAGGTCCAGCACGGCACCTATGCCGAACTGGTGGCCGCGCCGGTCCGGACACTGGCGCGCAAACCGGCCGCGCTGACCTGGCAGGAGGCCGCGGGACTCCCGCTCGCGGGGCTCACCGCGTATCGGTCGCTCGAACGCGTGGGATTGTCGCCGGGCGAGACCGTCCTGGTGCACGCGGCGTCCGGCGGCGTCGGCTCGCTGGCCGTGCAGATAGCCGTCGCGCGCGGCGCCCGGGTGATCGGCACCGCCAGCGAGCGCAACCACGATTTCCTGCGGTCCCTCGGCGCGGAACCGGTCACCTACGGCGACGGCCTGGCCGACCGGGTCCGCGAACTGTCCTCCGAGGGCGTCGACGCGGCCGTCGATTTCGCCGGGAGCGGCGTGATCGACGTGTCCCAGGACCTCCTGCACGACCGCTCCCGCATCGCTTCGGTCGCCGATGGCACCGTGGGCGAGAAGGGTGGGCACGTGGTCTGGGTCCGCCCCTCCGCCACCGAACTGACGACCCTCGCCGACCTCGCCGAGGCGGGCAAACTCACCGTCCCGGTCGACACCGTCCTGCCGCTGGCCGAGGCGGCCCGAGCCCTCGAGCACAGCAAGAAGGGCCGCTCCCGGGGCAAGATCGTCCTCGAGGTGAGTCAGTAGTTGCGGATAGCTGTGTATAGATCGTCGCGAGGCCAGAAGCCTTGGACGCCAGGGAGTTCGGCGAGGTAGGTGAGTATCTCGGCCGAGGTCCAGCCGTGGGATTCCCGGAGGCCCGCGGCCAGCATGGCGAGGTAGCGCGGAGACGGTTTGTTCAATCGGACCGTCTCCGGCTGCCAGGGCGAGGTGAAGGTCAGCACCGGAAATCCGTCCAAAACCGTTACGTGCAGCAAGGTTTCGTAGCGGCCGTCACCCAGCCGGGTGATGCCGTCGCGGGTCAACTCGGCGAGATCGAGGCCGGGGCCGGTTCCCGGCATCCGGTACATCTCTTGTGCCAGTAGGTCTTCGAACTGCTGGAAGGTCAGCAGATACCCGCGTGCGGCCGCACCCGCGGGCCAGTCCGCCTCGGGCCGGGCGGCGTAGAAGGCGACGCCGCCGGTCCAGACCGGGCTCTCCCAGGCGAAGTAGATCGTGCCCGGCAGCGTCAGTGGGCGGCTCGCTCGCGGCGGCGTCGGATCCCGGAAACCGGGGTACGTGCGCGGGGTCCCCGGCGGATTCCCGCCTCGGCGGTAATAGTCCAGCCGCCGCGCGAACAGGTTCGACCCGTACGCGGCGTACCACACGTATCCCGCCGACCCCATGACACCGAATTCTACGGACGTGCCTGGTCCTGCTGGCCTCTGTGACGTATAGTCGAACTCGACTAAACGAGTTCGACTATACGGAGGCCGCATGGAGCGACCACTGCGTGCCGTGAGTTCCCCACTGACCGTAGCGGTGCTGACGCTGCTCGCGGAAAAGGCCCGTCACCCGTACGACATGAAGGTGACGCTGCGCGAGCGGCACATCGCGGAGACGGTGAAGATGCGCGGCGGCTCGCTCTACGACACCATCGCCCGGCTGGAGCGAGCCGGACTGCTGACTCCGACGGAGACGTCGCGGGCCGGGTCCCGCCCCGAGCGGACGGTCTACGCCATCACCGAGGCGGGCCGAAAAACACTGCGCGAGTTGATCTCCGAGTTCGTCGGCGAGCCGATCAACGAATTTCCCCGCTTCGTCGCCGGACTGGCACATCTCGCGGTGCTGACCCCGGCCGAGGCGGCGGCATTGCTGCGCCGACGTGCCGATCAGCTGGCCGCCGAGTCGGAGCGGGCGGCGCGTGAACTCGCCACCGCCGCACCGGATCTGCCACGCGTGGTGCTGCTGGAGACCGAATATCTCCAGCGCATGCGCGACTGCGAAATCGACTGGCTGCGGCAGACCGCCGCCGACATCGAACACGGCCACGTCGCATGGCCGGAACCCGAAATCCCTTCCGGCCCAGCACAAGAGGAGAAAAAATCATGAGCAAGACCGACATCGACCGGATGCGCCGCCGCCTCAAGCCGTTCAACAAGGTGATCGTCGCGCTACAGCGAGCAGGCTTGGCCCTCGGCACCATGCACGTCCTCTCGGTCCCGGGCCGCAAGTCCGGCGAACTGCGCACCACCCCGGTCTCTCCCTTGACCGTGGACGGGAACACTTACGTCGTCGGCGGTTTCGAACACGCGGACTGGGTGAAGAACGCCCGCGCCGCGGGCTGGGGCGAACTGGCCAAAGGCCGCCGCCGCCAACGAGTCACCCTCACCGAACTCCCTGTGGAAGACCGCGCCCCGATCCTGCGAGCCTTCCCCCGCGAGGTCCCCCACGGCGTCCAATTCTTCGTCAAAACCGGCGTAGTACCCTCCCCCGACCCCGATTCCTTCGCCGCAGCCGCCCCCCGCTGCCCCGTCTTCCGCATAGACCCCCAGGAATAACGCCTAGAACCCGAGTTCCCGGCGAAGCGCCTCGGCATCGGCCCGCAGCCTGTCCTCGGGGATTCTCGATTCGCCCACTTCCTGGGGCACCAGCGGAAACGGCAGCCCCGGCCTCGGATCATTGTCCCGATAGCGTGGCAGAAGATGGGTATGGAGATGCGGAAGAGTGTTCCCCAACGTCTCATAGTTCATCTTCAACGGACGATAGTGCCTAGCCAAAGCACCGGCGACAACCATGACTCCCCGCCAGTACTCCCCCGATTCCGAGTCCGACAACTCATACGGCTCGTTCACATGCCGCCCCCGCCAGATCACCACGGTGTACCCCCGCTGAATATCAGCCCGCTGCAAGGCCGCATCAACATTCGGACTCCGATAAATAGTGATCCCATACTCATCCGAATCCCCCCGCTCGGAATCGCACATCCCACACCCGACCCCCCGCGCCAGATCATCCCAATCAGCGGGCCACACACCACCCATCCCATCCCCATCCAAATGGCTCTAGTTCAACCCGGCGTAGCTGTGCAACCCACTCACCACGGTTGGGCTACGGCACCAGCAACAGCTGACCAGCCTTGGACCGCACGATCGAGAAGTGCTTGCGGTCCAGCGTCGCCACGGCGGTCACGGACGCATCCACCGTACCGAGCGGCAGATCGGAGTACTTGTCGGCCAGCTCCCGTACCTCGGGTTATTGACCAGAGCGACGATCGGCCCCGTATCGACAACGATCACTCGGACGTATCCCGGTCGAGTTCCTCTCGGACGATCTCCTTGGCTCGCTCCCCCAGATCGGGTTCGGCCGACGCGAGACCCTCACTACGGAACGTGCGCCTCCCGGACTTCCGCACCAACTGACGCAACAGCGCCGCCGCGGCCGGCACCTGATCATCGGGCACAGCCTCAGCCAGCCGGACCAGCTCCTCGTGAGTGGTACTCATGACCACAGTGTATGCCGCCCGGTGGCACGCCGGACGTGCCCGCATCACCCTGCACTATTCCGGAACTGCCTTCTCAGGCACCGTCAGAATCCCTAGGTAAATAACTTCAGTTCAACCCGGCGTAGCTGTGTAATCCACTCACCACGATATTGATGATGAACAGGTTGAAGAGCATGGCTACGAAGCCGGCTACGTTGATCCAGGCGGCTTTGGTGTCTCGCCAGCCTGAGGTGGCTCGGGCGTGGAGGTAGGCGGCGTAGACGACCCAGGCTATGAAGGAGACTGTTTCCTTGGGGTCCCAGCCCCAGAAGCGGCCCCAGGCGGATTCGGCCCAGATGGCGCCGAGGATGACGCCGGCGCCGAACAAGGGGAAGCCGACGATGGTGGTTTTGTAGGCTAGGCGGTCGAGGGCGCGGGCGTCGGGGAGGCGGCGGGACAGGGCGCCGATGATGTTGTTCGACTCCTGGCCTTCGGGCTCGCGCAGCCGCAGGAGGAACAGCAGGCTCGCCACGCCCGACAGCATGAAGATGCCGCTGCCGATGCTGACGATCGTCACGTGGATGGGCAGCCAGTACGACTTCAGCGCCGGAACCACCGGGGCCGCTTCGGCATACAGCACCTGCCCGGCCAGGAACATCAGGATCAGGACCGGCGCCAGCAGGAAGACCCACATCGAGCGGTAGCGCCGCTCGTGCATGAACACCACGCCCGTCACCGCGGCCGCGGCGGTGGCCATCGTGATGAATTCGTACATGTTCCCCAGCGGGAAGCGGTGAGTCGCGAAGCCGCGCAACACGATCGACACGAGATGCAGGCCGATCGCCACGAACAGCACCGCGAACGCCATATTGCCGAGCCGCTCCGGCAGGGGACGACCGGGCGATGCCTCGACTCGGCCGGGCACCGGGCCGTCCCCGGCGGGGATGTCGGCCGCGCCCGCCCCGCCGACGCTCACGAGTTCCCGCTCGGTGACGCGACTGCGCGCCGAGGCGTACTGCACGATCAGCATCGCGAGCACCAGGACGTAGATGACCCACGCCGTCTTGAAGGCGAGATTGCTGTATCCGGCGAGAGTTTCGTCGATCGTCATGGTCACTCTCTCGTGCTCTCGGTCCGCGCGGTGGGAGTCTCCGGGGTGCTGTCCAGCAGCCGTGCTCGCAGACGGTCGAATTCGCCGCCCCAACCCGCCTGGTCGGTGCGGGCCAGACCGCCCATCTCTACTACGGTACGTCGTTCACCATCGGGACGGTCGCCGGGGTAGGCGCGCAACCAGATCCGGCGGCGCTTCACCAGCAGCGACACCAGCAGTCCGGCCATCATGGTCAGCGCGCACGCCAGCACCCAGCCCTGCGCGGGATCGTGCGAGACCTGGAGATTCGCGTACTGCTTCGCGCCGTCGAAGGTCACCTTGGTGCCGTCGGGGAGGGTGGCCGATTCGCCGGGCCGCAGATTGACCCGCTGCTCCTTGGTCAATCGGCCCTGCTTGATCATCTCCGAATCCAGCGCGAACAGCGACTGCGCGCGGCCGGTGTCGAGGCCGGTCTCGCCGCGGTAGATGTCGATGGCGACCGCGGGATCGGTCAGCGCGGGATACGACGAGGTCAGCAGGTTGCCGTGGAGCAGGGCGGTCGGCGCGAACAGGCCCTCGATCGCGATCTGGTGCTTGCGTCGCTCCTGCTCGCTGCCGAACATGCCGCCGGGCGGATCGAACCGCATGACGCCGCTGGAGAGGAAGGTCGTGCCGTCGTCGGGTCGCCACTGCGTGGTCTCGGTGCGCGTCCGACCGTCGGGATAGGTGACGGTGAAGGTGGGCGCGTACCCGTGGCCCTGCAGGTACACCCGGTCGCCGGAGACGCGCAGCGGGTGGTTCACCTGGATCGTGGTGTCGCGCCAGGTGTCACTCGCAAGGTCGGCCCCGGCCTGGTAGGAGATGTCGGCGGTGAACATCTCGGCCTGGCCGTTGGGCAGGTAGTCGGCCCGGAAGTCCTTGACCCGCACACACATCGGCGCCAGCCCCGTGCCGTCGTTGACCCGCCCGGCGCGGAAGGAGTCGAACGCCGCGGTCGAGGTGGTGCAGAAGCCGGGACCGTTGTCGGCGACCACGATGACGCTGCCCTCGTACCCGAACAACCGCCCGGCCGCGATCGCCACCAACAACCCGACCAATGCCAGGTGGAAGACGATATTGCCGAGTTCGCGGAAGTAGCCCTTCTCCGCGGAAAGGGTTACTTCGTCGGTGGAGCGCCGGGCAATGTCAGGAGAGAAGAACACTTCCTCGCCGGGCGTGCGGGCAACGTCAGGAGCGAGAGTTGCTTCGTCGCGCCCCTCCCGCTGCACACGACGCTCGACAACCCGCCAGCCGCGAAGTTCCGTGCGGGCCTTGGTGATCACATCCTCGGCGGAGTCCGTCGTGGTGGTCGAGTAGTGGTGGGGCAGGCGGGTGAGGTTGCGCGGGGCGCGCACCGGCGGGGTGCGCCAGGCCTTGTAGTGGTCGAACACTCGCGGCACGATGCAGCCGACCAGCGAGACGAACAGCAGCACGTAGACCGCGGTGAACCAGAAGCTGGAGAACACGTCGAACAGCTGTAACCGGTCCATCCACGGACCGAGGGTGGACCGGTCCGCGATGTACTTGTCGACCTTCTGCGTATTCAGGTTGCGTTGCGGCAGTAGGGCGCCGGGGATGGCCGCCAGCGCCAGCAGGAAGAGCAGCATCAGCGCGGTGCGCATGCTGGTGAGTCCGCGCCAGGTGTTGCGCAGCAGTGCGAAGGCGCGGCGCGGCAGGGACTGGCGGGGCGGGCGGGCCGCGGCGGGGGCGGGGGAAATCGTTGCAGTCATGTCAGATCGGCAGAGTCACCTGGGAGACGAATACATTGCGAACCCACCCGACGAACTGGTCCCACAAACCGGTGACCAGCGCGATACCGACGGCGACGAGCAGGATCCCCCCGATCACCTGAATAGTGCGCGAATTGCGGCGCAACCACCCGACCCCGCGCAGCGCACTGGCCGACCCGAACGCCAGGATCACGAACGGCAACCCGAGGCCCAGGCAGTACGCGACGATCAGCACCACGCCCCGAACGGCGGTGGCGCCCTCGGTCCCCGCGGACACGGCCATCACGCCGGACAGCGTCGGTCCCAGGCACGGCGTCCAGCCCAGCGCGAACACCGCACCCAGCAGCGGCGCGCCGACGACGCCGGTCAATCGCCGCGGATGCATCCGGGTGTCGCGCTGTAGCGCCGGGATCAGGCCCAGGAACACCAGGCCCATCACGATCGTCACGACGCCGCCGAGGCGTTGCAGCAGTTCACGATTGACGTTCAAGGTCTGAATCAGCCCGAACACGGTCGCCGACGCCAGGACGAACACGACCGTGAACCCGGCCACGAACAGTCCCGCCGCGCCCGCGACCCGCATCCGTCCGGACTTCGTGACCAGCGCGGCCCGGTCACCGCTCGCCTCGGCCACCGTCACCGGCGGCGCCTCGGCCCCCACCAGCCCGGCGAGGTAGGACAGATACCCGGGTACCAGCGGCACCACGCACGGCGACGCGAACGACACCAGGCCGGCCAGCATGCACGCCCCGAGCGCGAGGAGCAGCGGCCCGGACGCCGCGGTCTGCTGGAACGAATCCCCCACCGCCGCATACACACTCATCGCGCCCACCCCTGCGTCGCACTGGCGCCCGATCTCACTGTGCGCCCTCCGCGGCGATGCGGTCGACGACCGGTTGCAGGTCCTCGGCGAGCAGCGAACGCAGGAAGACCGCGGCTACCCGGTGCTGCCGGTCGAGGACCAGCGTGGTGGGGATGACGCTGGTGGGGAACTTGCCCCCGAGGGCGAGCAGGGTGCGCATCTCGGGGTCGTAGACCGAGGGATAGCCGACGTGGAAATCGGTGACGAAATCCTGCGCCTTGTCGCGCTGCGGATCACGCACGTTGATGCCGAGAAACGCCACGCCCTTCGCCTTCGACTGCTCGTAGACCTGCTCCAACGCCGGCGCCTCCGCACGGCACGGGCCACACCACTGTCCCCAGAGGTTCAGTACCACAACCTGATTCGGGAAGTCGGCCACCGAGATGGTTTTGCCGGGGTGCAGCAGATCCGGCCCGGACAGCTTGCCGATGGTGCCGCGGGCCGCGGGCGGGTCGTAGAAGATGTCGGTCTTGCCGCCCGGCGAGACGAAGTCGAAGGTGCCGCCGCTGGCGACCGCGTCGGTGCCGGTCGAGCAGCCGGACAGCGCGGCCAACAGCGCCACGCCCGCGACCAGCACGGCTCCCACCGACCGCCACCGACCGCTCACGCCCCGGTCACCCGCGGATCCGACTCCCCGGCGGGCTCGGAGTAGACGATGTCGATGAGCGTATCGCCCTGGTACACAAGCGAAGTCACGGAGGCCAGCGAGCACTGCCGCTGCCGCGGATCGTGCCACAGCCGCTTGCCCTCGAGGAATCGCCGCAGTGTCCACACCGGCAGCTGATGCGACACCAGCACCGCCTCGTGGCCCGCCGCCTCCACCCGCGCCTTGTTCACCGCGGCCAGCATGCGATGCGCGATCTGCAGATACGGCTCGCCCCACGACGGGGTGAACGGGTCGCGCAGCTTCCACCAGTGCCGCGGCTTGCGCAGCGCGCCGTCGCCGACCGAGACGCGCAGGCCCTCGAAGGTGTTGCCCGCCTCGATCAGGTTGTCGTCGGTGCGCACGACGACGCCGTGCTGGACCGCGATCGGCTCGGCGGTCTCCTGCGCGCGTTGCAACGGCGAGGCCACCACCAGGGAGATGTCGTGATCGGCCAGCGATCGCGCCACGGCGGTGGCCTGCGAACGGCCCGCGACCGACAGACTGAACCCGGGCAGCCGTCCGTACAGAATGCCCTTCGGGTTGTGCACCTCGCCGTGCCGCATGACGTGCACGATGGTCTCGGTATCGGACGCGATGTGCGCGGGCAGCACCGGCGTCGCGCCGGAATCGGCATCGGAAATCGCGGGCGGGGTGGGGGCCGAGCCGGTTTCGAGCTGTTCGGATTCGCTCACGCGTTGGATCCTTCGGGTGTGGCGGGGGGCGCGGGCGCCCCCGCCGCGG
>NZ_JARWOP010000350.1 GCF_029868745.1 Nocardia wallacei
GTGTGTGTGATTCCATCCCCTGATCCCCGCGCTGGGGGTAACCATTTCTTTCGCCGGCCTATGCGTCCTGTATGTGGTGACGTGTGCGCTGGCGGGGGGTGCGCGCACGGGCATAGTCGGAGAGAACGGGTCCGGCAAGACGACCCTGCTGCGCCTGTTCGCCGGGCGGGAGCGGCCCGATCAAGGCGAGATCGTCGTCCAGGCCGACGGCGGCGTCGGATATCTCGCGCAGGACGAGCGGCTGTCGCCGGCCCTGACCGTCCAGCAGGTCATCGACCGATCGCTGGGCGAGTTGCGCGCGATCGAGCGGCGGATGCGCGGCCTCGAGGTCGCGATGACCGCGGGCGACGAATCCGCGATGGCCGAATACGGCGAGCTGACAACGGTTTTCGAGCTGCGCGGCGGTTACGACGCGGATGCCCGGGTGGAACGCGCGCTGCACGGTCTCGGCCTGGGACTGGTGGAGCGGGACCGCACCGTGGGCGGGCTGTCCGGCGGCGAGCAGGTCCGGTTGCGCTTGGCCGCCGTGCTGGCGGCCGGCACGGAGGTGCTGCTGCTGGACGAGCCGACCAATCATCTCGACGATGCCGCCCTGAGCTGGCTCGAGGAACACCTGCGCACCCGCCGCGGCACCACCGTGATGGTCTCGCACGATCGGGTCTTCCTCGGGCGGGTCGCCACCAGCCTGCTGGAGGTCGACGCGGACACCCGCCGGGTCGTGCGCTACGGCAACGGGTACGCCGGATTCCTCGCGGGAAAGGCGGCGGCGCGGGAGCGGTGGGTGCAGGAGCACACGCGATGGCAGGCCGATGTCGAACGGCAGCGCGAGGCCGTCGCAACCACGGCACGCCGGGTCGCCCCCGGGCGCGCGATGCGGGACAACAACAAGATGGCCTACGACCGGGCCGGTGGGCGGGTGCAGCAGTCGCTGGCCGGGCGGGTCCGCAATGCCGAGGAACGCTTGCGCCGCCTGCTCGCCGAGCCGGTTCCGGCGCCCCCGGAGCCGTTGCGTTTCACCGCCGCCGTGCGGACGGGCCGGGCACGCGGCACGGTGCTGGACGCCACGGACATCACCGTCGCGGGACGCCTGGACCGGACCGGCGTCACGGTCCGCGCCGGTGACCGACTACTGATCACCGGGCCGAACGGCGCGGGCAAGACCACCCTGCTGCGGGTGCTCGCCGGGGAACTGACCCCGGACGGCGGCACCGTCACCCGTGGCGGCAGGATCGGTTTCCTCGCGCAGCAACCGCGGCCCGCCGCACCCGGCGAGACGCTGCTGGCCGCCTTCGCCCGCGGTCGTGCCGGGGATCTCGCCGAGCATGCCGAGCGGCTGCTGTCGCTGGGCCTGTTCGACCGCGGTCGGCTCACGACACCGGTCGAGCACCTGTCCACCGGGCAGCGGCAGCGGCTCGCGCTGGCGCGGCTGGTCACCGAGCCGGCGGACGTGCTGCTGCTGGACGAGCCGACCAATCACCTGTCCCCCGGCCTGGTCGAGGATGTGGAGACCGCCCTGGCCGAATACCGGGGCGCGCTCGTGATCGTCAGTCACGATCGGCGGCTGCGGGAACGGTGGCAGGGTGCGCGGCTCGACCTTCGGACACCGGCCGCCGTCGGTTCCTGACATCCATCACTGACGTTCGCACAGAAGGAGATTCGCGATGCCCGCTGTTCCCGCGGACCCGACCGTCCTGCACCCCATGCCCGGCCAGCCGCGCGTCGTGATGCTGCGGCCCCTGGTCACCTCGCCCCTGATCGAGATCGGGGAGTTCTCCTACTACGACGATCCCGACGACGCGACCGCCTTCGAAACCCGCAACGTGCTGTACCACTACGGACCCGAAAAACTGATCATCGGGAAATTCTGCGCGCTCGGGACCGGGGTGCGGTTCATCATGAACGGCGCCAATCACCGCATGGACGGGCCTTCGACATTCCCGTTCCCGATGATGAGCGGCGCGTGGTCGGACCACACCGACCTACTGGCCGAGCTGCCGAATCGCGGGGACACGGTCGTCGGCAACGACGTCTGGTTCGGTTACGGCGCGACGGTGTTGCCCGGCGTCCGCATCGGGCACGGCGCGATCATCGGCGCGCACGCCGTCGTCACCGCCGACGTCCCCGACTACGGCATCGTCGGCGGCAACCCGGCCCGCCTCGTCCGGACCCGCTACGCCGAACGCGATATCGCCCGGCTGCTGGCGGTGGCCTGGTGGGACTGGCCGGTGGAGCACATCACCGAACATATCCGCGTGATCATGTCCGGCACCGTCGACGAACTCGAAGGAGTACAACCTCGATGACCTCTCCCGCTCATATCGCGATGATCGGCATCCCGGCCGTCAGCCATGTCCTGCCGAGTCTCGAGGTCATCCGTGAACTGGTCGGCCGGGGCCATCGCGTCACCTATGCCAACGACCCGGCGGTCGGCGACCTCATCGAGTCCACCGGCGCCGAATTCGTCCGGTGCACTTCCGTATTGCCGGTCGCCGACAACAACTGGCCGTCACCACCGACGTGGACGAGTTCTCCGGCGCGCCCGCCAAGGCGCTGGCGCTGATCCCGCGGGCGATGCAGCCGCATGCCGATCGGGTCGACGGCGACAAGGTGACCTTCGTCGGGCCGTGCCTGGGTCCACGCGGCGAGGGTTGGCCGCGGCCCGATGTCGAACGGGTGCTGCTGATCTCGCTGGGATCGGCGTATACCCGTCAGCCCGAGTTCTACCGGCAATGCCTGGCGGCCTTCGGTGACCTGCCCGGTTGGCACGTCGTCCTGCCGATCGGAAAGTACGTCGACCCAAGCGAACTCGGCGATATTCCCGCGAATGTCGAAGTGCACCAATGGGTTCCGCAGCGTGCGATCCTGGAGCAGGCCGCCGCGTTCGTCACGCACGCCGGGATGGGCGGGTGCGGGGAAGGGCTGCTGGCCGGGGTGCCGATGATCGCCGTTCCACAGGCCGCCGAGCAGTTCCTCAACGCGGACCGGCTCGTGGAACTGGGGGTGGCGCGGCGCATCGATACCGCGGAGGCGACCGCCGAGAACCTCCGAAAAGCGTTGCGGGAACTCGTTTCCGACGCCGAGGTCGGGCGCCGCTCGGATCGTCTCCGGGCCGACACCCGTGCCGAGGGCGGGACCCGGCGAGCCGCCGATCTCATCGAGAGCATGCTGGACTGAGCGGGCGCCGGCATTTGCCTCAGGTGTGTGGCGGCAGGTGTGCGCGCACGCCCTGCAGGCCGAACAGGATCAGGAGTTCGACCGCGCCGCCGTCGGCACTGCCGAGCCAGTGCGGCAGGGATGTGTCGAATTCGGCGGCCTCGCCGGGCGGCAGGGTCAGATCACGTTCGCCGACCACGAGACGCAGACGGCCGTTGAGAACGTACAGCCATTCGAAGCCGTCGTGGGTCTGCGGAGTCGGTTCGAGGGGTTCCGGACGGGCGGGGATGATCATCTTGAACGCGTGCACTCCGCCCGGCCGCCGGGACAGGGGCACGAAGGTCATCCCGTGCCGATGGATCGGTTTCAGATGGATGCGGGGATCGCCGGTGCGCGGGGCGCCGACGAGGTCGTCCAGCGGCACGTCATAGGTGCGGGCGAGCGGCAGCAACAATTCCAACGTCGCCCGCCGCTGCCCGCTCTCCAGCCGCGACAACGTGCTCTCCGACACCCCGGTCCGCACCGCCAGATCCGCGAGAGTAATCCCGCGATGGCGACGCAGCGCACGCAACCGCGAACCAACCGTCTCGAGCACATTCTCGGTATCGGGGTCCACCCGCCCATCTTGCCGGAACATCACCGAATTCCGACGGCGCCCGACCGTCGTGGGCGGCCCGTTGCGGTGCATACTGGTGACTGGAATATCGATTCGAGCGACTCCGATCTGATCACGAGGACCCGATGACCGCCGCCCCCATGCCTCCGGCTCACGAGCCGCTGCCGGGGTGGTTGGTGCCGCCACCCGGTGGATTTATCGCAGAGGATCTCGACCGCCTGCCCGATCTGCCGCCACACACCGAACTGATCGACGGGAGCCTCGTCTTCGTGAGCCCGCAGATGAACTTCCACGCTCTCGTCATCGATCTGCTGGTCGCGGGCCTGCGGCGCTTCGCTCCCGGCACATTGCGAGTACGTCGCGAGATGACAGTGACTCTCGACCGCCGTCAGCGACCCGAACCCGACCTGATCGTCGTCCACGCATCCTCGGTCCTCGGTCCCGAACAGACGACATTCCGACCCGACGATGTGGTGCTCGCAGTCGAAGTCGTCTCGCCGGATTCGGTTATCCGCGACCGGGAACGCAAGCCGCAACTGTATGCGCGCGCCGGAATACCACACTTCTGGCGAGTCGAGAATGTGGACAGTAGAGCTGTCGTCTATGTGTACGAACTCGATCCTGCGACAAGGGCTTACGCACCGACGGGCATCCACCACGACCGTTTGAAACTGACGGTGCCGTTCGACATTGATGTGGATCTCACGGAGTACACCACGCTGTAAGCGTTGTGCAGCAACGCTTCTGATTCGCTACCATCTAATCGGCACTGTGCCTGCGTAATTCATGCTTCGGCGCGATCAGGCTCGCCCCCGGCGGTGTCGTCTGTGCCGCATTCCTCGCGGTCGGTGACCGCCGCGCGGAAAGCCGGGCATTGGGTGGGGTCGCCGGGCTGGTGGCATTCCAGTAGGCCGCTCAGGTAGTCGTGCGCGGTGGCGAGGGTGGCCATCTCGGCGCGGATGGCGGACATTCGGGCGGCTACGGTTTCGCGCCACTGCGGGCCGGTGCCGCCGTGCAGTAGTGCCGCGATGTCGGCGAGGGGGAGTTGTCCCGTCGCTCGCCAGAGCTTGATCAATGCGATTCGGGACACCTGGTCGTGGCTGTAGTAGCGGCGGCCCGCCCGTCGGTGCGGAACCAGCAGCCCCTGCCGCTCCCAGTAGTGCAACGTGGAGATCGGCAGGGCGAAGCGCTCGGCGACCGTGGCGATGCCGAAAGACTCCGTCGGCTCGTTCACCTGACCATTTGAACTCAACCCGGGTTGAGGAAGCAAGGTAATCCTAACTTTCTCTACGACTCGGGAGTTTTGTTGAACCGGAAACACTTCACGCTGTGCGAAGCCGCCGCGGCGATCCGGGCGGGCGTCGTCTCCAGCACGGAGCTGGTCGAGGACGCGCTCGCCGCGGCCGACCGGTGGGACGACCCGCTGGGGATCTACGTCACCCGGACCGACGACCTCGCGCTGGCCACCGCCGAGCGAGCCGATCGGGAACTGGCTGCTGGGCACGACCGCGGGCCGCTGCACGGAATCCCGTTCGGGGTCAAGGATTTGATCGCCGTGGCCGGGGTGCCGACCTCCGCGCAGAGCCTCCTGCGGCAGCGGGAGCGAGCGCCCGAACACCATGCCGCGGTGGTCGAGCGGCTGCTGGCCGCGGGTGCGGTGATCACCGGCAAGACCACGACGACGGAGTTCGGTTGTGGCCTGCCGGACCCGGCGAAACCCTTTCCGGTGCCGCGGAATCCGTGGGACCCGCGGCGGTGGGCGGGCGGGTCGAGTTCGGGGACGGCCGCCGGGGTGGCCGCGGGTGTGTTCCCTGCCGGTCTGGGGACCGACACCGCGGGCAGCATTCGGGTGCCGGCGGCGTTCTGCGGAGTGACCGGGCTGGCACCGACTTTCGGCCTGGTGCCCACGACAGGCTGCCTGCCGCTGGGATACAGCCTGGACCGGGTGGGCCCACTCGCACATGGGGCCCGCGATTGCGCCGCCGTACTCGCGGTGCTGGCCGGTACGGCCCCCGAGACGTTCCGGCCACCGGATCCCGGGACGGGACTGACCGGGCTGCGAATCGGGATCGTCCGCGAACATCCTCTGCCACCGGCGGCCGATCCGGCATTGCCGGCGGTCTTCGAGCGCGCGGTCACCGTGCTGGCCGACCTGGGAGCCACCGTGACCGAGGTCGTATTGCCCTTCCGGACCGAGGCCGTCACGGCGACGATGGTCGTCGCGAGCGCCGAAGGACTCGCCCGGCACCGCCTCGATCTGGCCGACCGCTGGGAGGACTACACCTCGGCGGCCCGCAGCCTACTCGCGAACGGGGCCATGATCAGCGGCGCCGATTACGTCCAGGCCCAGCGGGTGCGCTCCCTGGTGGACGATGCCGTGACCGAGCTGTTCGCCACCGTCGATGTCGTCGTCTCGCCGACCGCGGCGGCCGCGGCGCCCCTGCTGGCCGCGCTGACCGACGAGTCCGGATATCAGGACAACGACGCGGCGTACGGCATGGCGTTCACCCCGTACTGGAACAGCGTGCCCGATCCGGTGCTGTCGATGCCGATGGGCCGCAACGCCGCGGGCCTGCCACTCGCCATGCAGATCGCGGCGCCTCGCTACGCGGACGCCACCGCGCTGCGGGTCGCGGCGGCCTTCCAGGACCACACCGACTGGCATCGACCACGAGCCCTCGGTTCCCCGTTCCCGACGAGCACCGAGGCGCACGCATGACCGACCACGATCGCCCGGAGGTGACCGTCACCGCCGCCCTGACCGCCGCGAATCTGCCCGCATCCGGCGTCGAGCTCGCCGAGCTGATCGCCCGCTATCCGGCATTGCGGGCGGCGATCGACGCACTGTATGCCCTGCCCGGAATCCAGGAAGCAACGCCGATGCGGCCACGATGACAACGGCGTTCGACACGCCCGATCGAACAGGAACGCCCACCCCGGACGACGGGGTGGGCGTCTCTCGCTGCCGTAATTACCTGCGGCGCTTGGCCTTCGGGGGCTTGGCGCTGTGGCGGGAGTCGGCGCGGGCGGCCTCGCGGCGCTCGCGGCGGGTCATGCCGTCGTCGGCGGGGTCGGCGCCGTATTCCTCGCGGTCGCTGTGGCGGGCCGCGTGGCCGCCCTCGTCCGGGCCCGAGTAGGTCAGACCGCTCACGTCGCGCTGGTCGATTCCCTTGGCGCGCAAGGCCGCCGGGGCGCCGTTGACCGGTTCCTCGACCGGGGCGGGGGCGGCGGCGCCGACCGGGGAGCGCAGGCCGGGGGCTACGGCGGAGCCC
>NZ_JARWOP010000351.1 GCF_029868745.1 Nocardia wallacei
TTGTGGTGGCGGGGGGCGGGGGGGCCGGGGGGGGCCCCCCGGGCCCCCCGGCGGATCCGGCGGCCCGGTACGGACCGCTGAACAACGCTCGCCAGCTCGAGCGAGTATCCGGTTTCCTCCAGCGGCTCCCGTCTCACGCGCGGGTGCTCACCGGCGGTGCGGTGGCCGGCGACATCGGCTATTTCTTCCAGCCGACGGTGGTCGCCGACGTGCGCCAAGACGACGAGATCACGCAGCGCGAGGTTTTCGGCCCGGTACTCATCGTTCAGCGATTCGGCACCGAAGGCGACGCGGTCCGGCTGGCGAACGGGGTCGACTACGGGCTGGCCGCCGGCGTGTGGACGCGCGACCACGCGCAGGCGATGCGGATGTGCCGACTACTCGATTACGGCACCGTGCGGGTCAACACGCACTTCGCCTATCCGTCCGAGATGCCGCACGGCGGCTTCAAACATTCCGGATTCGGCAAGGACCTCTCGGCGTATGCCCTGGACGACTACTCGCGAATCAAGCACGTGGTCCACCACATCGGATCGCATCACCAATGAACTGAGGAATGTGCCCATGGCAGCGATCGAACAGGCGGTCTCCGGCTGGCGGGCCGCACTGGGCGCGGCCGCGGTTTCCATCGATCCGCGCGAACTCGCGCACTACGGAATGAACATGTCGGAGTTCGCGGCACGCGAACTGGACGTGGTGTTGCGGCCGACCTCGCTGGACGATGTGCGCAGCGTCATCGACGTCGCACGCGCCACTGGTGTCCGAGTCCACCCGATAAGCACCGGACGCAACTGGGGATTCGGCTCGGCACTGCCGGCTCGGGGGCCGGTTGCGCTGGTCGACCTCGGCGGTATGGACCGGATCGTGGACGTCGATTCCCGCTTCCGGTATGCCGTGATCGAACCAGGGGTGACCCAGGGGCAGTTGGCCGAGCACCTTACCGAGCAGGGAAGCCGGCTCAAACTCAATGTGACGGGCGCGGGCACCGCCACCAGCATCGTCGGGAACGTGCTGGACCGAGGCTGCGGGAACCTCGGTGCGCGGATGGATGACCTGCTCGGTGTCGAGGCGGTGCTGGGCAACGGCGGAGTCGTCCGGACCGGCCTGTGGCACCTGCCCAGCCCCGGACCGGTCGTTCACCACTACCCACCCGGCCTCGGCCCGGACCTGCGTGGATTGTTCGTGCAGTCCGGCTTCGGGATCGTGACCAAGATCGTGCTGCGCCTGCATCCGGTCGCCCCGCTGACGGTGGTGACATTCGAGGTGGCTCAGCGGCGCCTCGCCGCGGTCGTCGACGCGTTGTGGCTCGCCAGGGAAGACGGTGTCATCACCGGACACCTGCGGATCACCGACGGCACCGACCCGATCATCCGGTACTTCGGCAACAGCGACCCGGCGGTCTGGAAGGTGCAGGCCGTGCTCGGTGGAACCCGCAACATGCGGGCCGAGGCGGTGCGTGAACTCCGGCGGCGCCTGGACGATTCGGCGGGACAGTTCACGGCGGCGGACACCGAAGAAGAGCAACACTCGCCGGAGAATCCGCAGGAGCGTTTGCTGGCCCAGGCCAGGCTGGGACTGGTGAACGGCACGCCGTCCGACCGCCTGCTGAACGGATTCGCCGACAAGACAGGGCGGACCGTGGCGCCGGGGTCGGTGGATCTCGACCGCGACCGCGAGCTGCCGGGGATGTTGTGCGCAAACGTGGCGGTCCCGTTCGCCGGGGATCAGCTGGCCGCCTGCTCGTCGATCGTGCGTTCGGCGGCCGAGAAAGCGCGGATGCCGACGTCACAGTTGTACGAAAGGGCGGGCACCACAGCACTTTTCGGCTTGTTTCCGTTCTACTTCGACCGACGTGATGCCGATGCGGTGGCCGCGGCACACGCGTACAAGGACCTCTTGCTGCGGCGGCTCGAATCCGAAGGCATCTATCCGGTGCGTATGGACGTGGATTCGATCGAGCAGTTCATCGCGCGTACGGACGACGACTTCCGGCGCTGTGTGACCGCCATCAAACGCGCCCTCGATCCGCAAGACATCATTTCCGGCCGACACACCGACACGACCGAGTCGGTGGCCACCCCGCCGCGCGAGCAGGTCATCACGGCGGTCGCCGAAACCGCCGCCGCGAGCGCCGGGGAGAACCCGTACTCGTCCCTGCCGGAGACGATCGCGCGACGGCTGGAGTCGCTGTCGCGCACGACGCGAGACTTGCTGCCGATGGTGGCCCTCCTGGGCCCGTCGGTCGATGTCACCGAAGTCGCGGCGGTACTGTCGGTTCCGGTCATGGAGGTCTGGAGCGCGGTGACCGAGGCGATGGACAGCGGTCTGCTCACCCACGCCGACTCCGAACTCGTATTCCGCCCCAACCAGATCCGCGAGATCCTGTCCGAGAGGCTGCCCGCCTCGTTGCGCTCGGATCTGCTGCGGCGAGCCGGGCAGGCCCTGCAGGCGACCGGCGCGCCGATCGAACGCATCGCCTACTACCTGTCACTCAGTGACAGCGAACCGGATCACGCCAGTATCGCCTGGTTGGCGGACACGGCCGACCGGCTGATCGTGCGGGCGCCCGACCTGGCGGTCCGGCTGCTGCACCGCGCGGCGACCGTCGCCGACCTCGATGCCGCCGTGCGATCGCGGATGGTCCGCGCCCGGATACGCGCGCTGCTGTGGAGCGGCCGCGCGGCCGAAGCCGAAGCCGTGCTCCGGGCCACGCTGCACAATCCCGGACACGATGACGAGGCCGAACTGCGTTGGCTGCTCGCACAGGCATGCCAGGCGCAGGGGCGGCTCACCGACGCGGTCTCCGTCGCCGAAACAACGCTGTCCACAATGGATCTCGGCACCGAGCACTCGGGGCGGTTCCTGGGCATGTGTGCGCTGAACAATTTCTTCCTGGAACGATTCGACGCCGCGGAACGGACCGGACAGCGGGCGATATCGCTGGGGGAACGCGGTGGGGATCCGCTCGCCACCGGCTACGGCCTGATGGCCGTGGGTGCGGTGCGCTACACCGAGGGTCACCTCGACGAGGCTTTGGAGATGAGTAGCCGAATCCGCACCGTCTGCGCGGACGGAACCGGATCGGATCAGTTCGATCCGTACGCGCTGTATGCGCATTGCCTGGTGGAGCTCGATCGGCTCACCGACGCGGAAGCAGCCCTGAAAACCGCCATCGGGCACAACCGCCGGACACGGGGTGTCTATCTGTCACCGAACCTGATGGCCAAGGCGCGGCTACATCTGCTGGACGGGCGCTGGGACGATGCGCTGTCCGAATGCGCGGCCGTCACGCAAGTACCGGACATGCTGGGATACGCGCCGATCGCGCAGCACATCGCGGCACTCATCGGGGTACACCGCGGCACCGTTCTTCCGGGCCCCGAGAGCCTGCCCGCGCCGGACGGCCGATTGGGCAGCACGGAGTACGCGCAATTCGGCCCGTGGGTGACGGCGTTGGTCCACGAAAGCCGTGGTCGGCGGCAGCAGGCATTGGACGTGCTCGTCAGCGCATACCGGGAGCGCGACGGCGGGATGACTACGTCCACGCTGTACTACATCTACCCCGATATCGCCCGGCTCGCAGTGGATGTCGGCGACATAGGGGCCGCGCGCGCGGTAGCGGATGCCGCCGCCGAACTCCTTCTGCGGCAGCCGACGGCATCGCGGCAAGCGACTGCCCTGCTGTGCGGCGGCATGGCCGACCACGCTCCCGACAACGTGTGCACCGCCGCACGACTGTTCCGGCAGGCGGGACGGCCTCTCTACGAAGCACAGGCACTGGAGAATGCCGCGGTACTGCTCGCCGCCGCGGGACACCGGACGAAAGCCTGCCAGGCACTGGATAGTGCGGTCGAACTCTATACGCTCCTCGGCGCCTCCTGGGATTCGGCTCGGGCGGTGGCGCGAGTCCGCCCGCACGGCATTCGCCGCGGCGTACGCGGGCCCCGCAACCGCCCCAAATCGGGATGGGCGGCGCTGACCGAAACCGAACGCAAGGTTGCCGGGCAGGTCGCCGCGGGCTTGTCCAACGCTGAGATCGCGGCGCAGATGTTTTTGTCGCACCGGACGATCCAATCGCATGTGTCGAGCATCCTCACCAAGCTGGACGTGCGGTCTCGGCGCGAAATCGCCGACCGGATCATCCGTTCCGAGCCGTGAATGTCGAGCGTGGACACGATGGTCATCCGCCGAGGCAACCGGCACCGATCCGCCCGCTGATGCCCATCGATCGGAAGACCGCGGTCGGCGTCACGATACCGCAGCAGGATTTTCGATGGGACGAGTCCGATGTCCGTCATTACCATCGCGGGGGGGGGGGGGGTGGCGGCCCCCGCGGCCCCCGTCCGCCAATAGCGATTAAGGCGCCCCGGAATTTAAGGGTGGCCGCGCCCGCGTTACAAAAACCCGCACCACCCCCCCAA
>NZ_JARWOP010000352.1 GCF_029868745.1 Nocardia wallacei
CCCCCCACACGCCCCCCCCCCCCCCGCCCGCGCCGCCCCCTCCCACCCCCCCCCACCCCCCCCCCCCCCCCCCCCCCCCCCCCCCCCCCCCCCCCCCCCCCCCCCCCCCGCCCCCCCCCCCCCCCCCCCCCCCCCCCCCCCCCCCCCCCCCCCCCCCCCACGGCGACTCAGTTCGGGCGGCCCACCTCATAGGTGCCGTCGTCCTTGGTGATCTTGACGGTAACCTTCTTCTGCTCGCCGCCCACCTTCAACGTGCAGTCGAAGGACTTGCCGACCTCGACCTTCTGTCCGGACGGGCAGCTGACGTTCTGGACGTCATCGATGCCGTAGGAATCCTTCAGCACCTTCTGCACGCCGTCCTGCACGGCCTTGTTGTCCAGCTTGTCGCTGGAGAGGAAGACGAAGCCCAGCACAACCGCGACGACGATCACGACCAGCGCGATCGCGCCGCCGATCAGCGGACCCTTCCTCGACTTCTTCGCACCGGAGGACTGCAAGCCCTGCTGCTGGGGCTGCTGCCCCCACTGCTGACCGGGCTGCTGCTGACCCCACTGCTGCGCGCCCTGCGGCTGCGGCTGGTTCCACTGCTGCTGCGTCGGCTCCCAGCCCTGCTGCTGCGGGGGCTGCTGCTGCGGCCACGACGGCTGGCTCTGCTGACCCCACTGCGGCTGCTGCGGCGGCTGGCCCCACTGCTGACCGGTCTGACCGGGCTGCTGGCCGGGTGGCTGCTGACCGGGCTGCTGCTGACCGGGCTGCTGCTGACTCCACGGTCCCCCGCCCTGCTGTCCTCCCCACTGCTGGGTAGGCTGGGCTCCGCCGGGCTGCTGACCCCACTGCTGAGTGGGGCCGGACTGGCCGGGGGGCTGCTGCTGCCCGCCGCTCCACTGCTGGGTCGGATCATTCGGGCGTCCCTCCCCTGGACCAGGGGTGTCGCTCGGTCCGTACGGGCCGCTCATCTGCCTGCCTCCACTCGCACTCGTCGTACTCACGCTTGCCCCCCGAGTGAGGTCGTCACTGCCTCACCACGGTCGGTACACGCAAGCATCCAATCACAGTCGATTGCGCCGCGTCCGGATTGGCGTCGTTCGCGGTGTTCCCCGATCGCGGCGCGGCTACTCCACTAGGCCGCGTCGACGGCCACCACGCCACGCCGGATCGCCTTCACCGCCTTGGCCGCGGTGGCCGCGACCTCCGTGTCGTCGGCGGTCTGATGGATCTGGTCGAGCAGGTCGATGACCTGGCGGCACCAGCGCACGAAATCACCGGCCGAGAGCGGACTGCCCTGTTCCCCACTGGCGAGCAGGGATTCGGCCAGGCTCTCGCCGCGGGCCCACTTGTACACGCCGGTGACGAAGCCGAGATCCGGTTCGCGGGTGGGCGCCAGCTTGTGGCGGGCCTCGTCGGTGCGCACTTGGCTCCACACCCCGACCGTGGCTCCTACGGCCCGCCGGATCGGCGGGGTCGGCCCGGCCGGTCCGAGGAACCCGCCGGTCTCCTGGCGCGATTCGTATACCAGGATCGACACCACCGCCGCCAGCTCGGCGGCGCCCAGGCCGCGCCACAGCCCCTCCCGGAGGCATTCGGCGACAACGAGATCCGCCTCGGTGTAGATGCGCGCCAGGCGGCGGCCGTCGGCTGTCACCTCGCCGCCGTCGACGTAACCGCGCTCCTCGAGCAGCCCGACGATGCGATCGAAGGTGCGGGCCAGCGAATTGGTCGTGGTCGCCACCTGCTGGCGCATCGACTCCGTCTCGCGCTGCAGCCGGTTGTACCGCTCGCCGATGCGTGCCAGCTGTTCCCGGTCGGGCCGGGTGTGGGCGGGGTGCGAACGCAGCGCCCGCCGCAGGCTCTGCAGCTCCCGGTCGTCGCCGCCCTTAGACCGCGTCCCGCGGCGCTGCCGCCCCGGCGCGCTGATGCCGGTGCTGCGCAACGCCGAGGCGAGATCGCGGCGGGTGCGCGCGGTGCGGTGGTCGACATGGCGCGGCAGCCGCATATGGCCCAGCGGCTGCGCCGGGGTCGGAAAATCGGCCGCCGAGACCCGCCCGGCCCACTTGTCCTCGGTCAGGACCAGCGGACGCGGATCACCCGGGGACGCATCGGCTTCCAGGATCACCGCCAGGCCCTGACGGCGACCCGACGGGATGGCCACCACGTCCCCGCGGCGCAGCGCGGTCAGCGACGCCACGGCGGCCCCGCGCCGATCGGCGCGGCCCTGCCGCTCCAGATCCCGCTCGCGCTGCTTGACCCGCTCGCGCAGCGACAGGTACTCCATGAAGCCCTCGTCCCCGATCTGCGAGCGCAGCTTGCGCACCTGACCCTCGTTGCGCTCGATGCCGCGCACCAGGCCCACCACCGAACGGTCGGCCTGGAACTGCGCGAAGGACCGCTCCAGCAGCGCCCGCGATTCGGCCGCGCCCATCCGGTCGATCAGGTTGATCGACATGTTGTAGCCGGGCCGGAACGAACTGCGCAGCGGATAGGTGCGGGTGGACGCCAGGCCGGCGACCGCGCTGGTGTCGACATCGGGGTGCCACACCACCACCGCGTGTCCCTCGACATCGATCCCGCGCCGGCCCGCGCGGCCGGTCAGCTGTGTGTACTCGCCGGGGGTCAGCTCGGCATGGGTCTCGCCGTTGAATTTCACCAGCCGCTCCAGCACCACCGTGCGCGCGGGCATGTTGATGCCCAGTGCCAGTGTCTCCGTGGCGAATACGGCCCGCACCAGACCGCGCACGAACAGCTCCTCCACCGTGTGCCGGAAGGCGGGCAGCATCCCGGCGTGGTGGGCGGCCAGCCCGCGATACAGCGCCTCGCGCCACTCCCAGTAACCCAGCACCTCGAGGTCGGCCTTCGGCAGATCGCCGGTGTGCTTCTCGATGATCGCGTCGATCACCTCGCGGTCGTCCTCCCGGCTCAGATCCAGCCGGGAGCGCAGGCACTGCGCCAGCGCGCCGTCGCATCCGGCGCGGCTGAAGATGAACGTGATGGCGGGCAGCAGGCCCTCGTGGTCGAGCACGGCCAGCATCTCCGGGCGTGGCAGCGGTCGATAGAACCGGCGCCCGCCGCCGCGCCCGCGCGGGCCGCCCCAGCTCTCCATCCGGTCGGCCTGCTCGCGATGCTTGATATAGCGCACCAGGTCCTCGTCGACGAGGATCTTCTGGTCGTTGGACTTCTGATCGAACAGGTCGAACATCCGGCGGCCGACCAGGACGTGCTGCCACAGCGGCACCGGGCGGGTCTCGTCGACGATCACCGCCGTGTCCCCGCGCACCGTCTCCATCCACGCGCCGAACTCCTCGGCGTTGCTGACCGTCGCCGACAGGCTGACCAGGCGTACGTCCGGCGGCAGGTGCAGGATGACCTCCTCCCACACCGCGCCGCGGAACCGGTCGGCGAGGTAGTGCACCTCGTCCATCACCACGTACGAAAGGCCTTGCAGCGCATCCGAACCCGCGTAGAGCATGTTGCGCAGCACCTCGGTCGTCATCACCACGACGGGCGCGTCGGGGTGCAGCGACTGGTCACCGGTGAGCAACCCCACCGCGCCGCGGCCGTAGCGTTCGACGAGGTCGGCGTACTTCTGGTTGGACAGTGCCTTGATGGGCGTGGTGTAGAAGCATTTGCCGCCCGCGGCCAGTGCCAGATGCACCGCGAACTCGCCGACCACTGTCTTTCCCGCACCGGTCGGCGCGCACACCAGCACGCTGTGCCCGCCTTGTAAGGACTCGCACGCCTGCTGCTGGAAGGGATCGAGGGTGAATCTCAGCTCCGCGGCGAATGCCGCGAGTTCGCCGGAAAGCGACCGTAGTGTCACCGTCAGAGGGTATCGGAGTAGTCCGACACGGGGCGTGGGGTTTTGTCCGGCGTCGCCCCGACCGGCTCCGCCGCGGACACCGGCGCGGGCGGCTCGACCGGCGCCGCGCCCTCGACGCCGCCGGGCCGTTCGTCCAGCGGCGAGGCCTCGTCGTCGGACAGCTTGCTCCAGTCGTCCTTGCGGGCGCGCCGCCGGTCGTTGAGCCGCGCGATCTGCACCGCCACCTCGAACAACAGCGTCAGCGCGAGGGCCAGCGCCAGCATCGAGAACGGGTCCTGCGGGGTGACGACCGCCGCGAAGACGAACAGTCCGAAGATCAGCCCGCGCCGCCACTTCTTCAGCTTCTCGTAGCTGAGCACGCCGATCATGTTGAGGCCCACGATGAGCAGCGGTGTCTCGAAGCTCACGCCGAAGATGATCAGCAACTGGATGATGAAGCTGAAGTACTGCGAACCGCTCAGCGCCGTGATCTGCACATTGCTGCCGATGCCCATCAGGAAGCTCAGGGCGTGCGCGACGACCCAGTACGCCAGCAGCGCGCCGGTCACGAACAGCAGCGCGCCGGTGCCGACGAAGCTCAGCGCGTACTTGCGCTCCTTGGCGTACAGGCCCGGCGTGATGAACGCCCACAGTTGATACAGCCACACCGGGCAGGCCATCACGACACCGGCGGTCAGGCCGACCTTGAACCGCAGCATGAACTGCTCGAAGGGCGCGGTCGCGAGCAGCCGGCAGGCGCCGTCCGGGCTCAGCGCGGCACGCTGCGAGGCGGGCAGGTCACAGTACGGGCCGCGCAGGATGTCGCCGAGACTCTCGATGCCGAGGAAGCCGTGCTGGTACCAGAGGAACCCGAGCACCGTGGTGAGCGCGACGGCAAACAGCGACTTCAGCAGCCGCGACCGCAGCTCGTGCAGGTGCTCGACCAACGACATGGTGCCGTCGGGATTCGTCCTGCGCCGGCTGCGCCGGGGGTCGAACGGAATGCGCATGGATGTGGCTGCCTCGCTGATCGCCTGTCACCGGATCCGGACACAACGCGACCCGGGATGATCGGCTCATCCCGGGATCGACGAAACTGCTACGCCTTGTGCGTTTCCGGATTCGGCGCGGGCGCCGGCGTCGACGGCTGGGCCGGGGGCAGTTCCTGCGTCGGGGCCTTGGCGGGCTGCTCCGGCTTGGATGTGCCGTCGGATTGCATCTCGCTCATCTCGCTCTTGAAGATGCGCAGCGAGCGCCCCAGGCCCCGGGCCGCGTCCGGCAGCCGCTTGGCGCCGAACAGGACCAGCACCAGCACCGCGATGATCAGCCAGTGCGTCGGGCTGAGTGAACCCATCGATAACCTCCAAAGACTGTGGTACGTCCGATGCTACCGGACCTCCGATACCCGAAGCCGCTCGTCAGCTCTCGGTCGCCGGATGGCGGGCGGCGTCGTCGCGGGCCTCCCGCAACTGTGCCAGTAGCTCCGGACCCGGCCACGTCCGGGTGTCGCCGTGCTCGGCGGCCTCGATCAGTTCGGCCAGGCGGGCATTCACCGGGGTCGGCGCCCCCACCATCCGGCCCAGGTTCACGATCTCCCCGCACAGCCACCGGATCTCGGTGCGGCGACCGCGAGCCAGGTCGTCGGCCATCGATGAGCGGGCCATCGGATCCACCGCCAGCACACTGCCCGCGACCCGCGCGAACAGCGTGTCCGGCACCGTGAGCAACCGTGCCATCAGTGCCGGCGGCAGGACGGTGAGCCGGGCCGGGCGGATTCGCGCGCGCCCCATCACGGCCAGGGCCTCGATCTGCGCGAGCGCGAGGCAGCGGCGATAGTCACGCTCGGCCAGCTCCTCGCGCAGCGGCCGTCCGGACAGCGCGTTGATCGGATTGTTCAGGTTCAGAAGCAGTTTCGCCCATTGCACCGGCCGCAGATCGGCATGGCGTGCCAGTTCCAGACCGCCGCGGCGGAACAGCGGCGCGAACCGTTGCAGCGCCGCGTCGTCGGCGACGGCCAGCCCGCCCTCGGTGCCGCGATGGAAGCGGCCGCCATCGTGGTGCACGACGTTGAACATCACCATTCCGGCCAACACCACGCACGACGGCAGCGACTCCCGGATCGCGGTGTCGTTGCCGATCCCGTTCTGCAGGCTCAGCACGACCGTCCCCGGACGGACGTGCTCGGCGAGTTGGTCTGCGGCCGCCACGGTCTGGGCCGATTTCACGGTGATCAGCACCAGGTCCGCCGAGTCGGCGTCGTGCGGAGTGGTCGCCGTGCGGAACGCCGAGGGCGCCACGCGGTCGTCGCCGCCGTCGAGGTCGGTGAGCCGCAGCCCGGCGGTCGAGATCTCGTCGAGCAGCCGGGGCCGTCCCACGAAGGTGACGTCCGCGCCCGCCGCGGCCAGCTTCCCGCCCACGAAGACGCCGATGCTGCCGGCGCCGAGCACGGTCACGCGAAAGGTCACGCGGGACCGACCTCCTCGGTCACGGCGCGGTCGTAGCCCGCGCCACCGGAATCGGCCAGGGCGGCGTACGCGGCCAGCGCCGCACCGGACCGCTCGCGCACGGCGCTCACCAGTTCCGCCGGGCCCAGCACCGTCACGCCGGAGCCGAAGCCCAGCAGCAGCCGCGCCATCCAGTCCAGCGTGGCGAATCGCATCGTCGCTTCCACGCTGCCGTCTTGGTGTACGGCCACCCGGTGCATCGGGTACTGGTCCAACACCCAGCCGTAGTCGGCATGGACCAGCAGGCGCGCGAGCGGAATGGCGGGATCGTCGGAGAACAGGTCCAGCGCCGCGGACTCGTCGGTGGCGTGGCTGGGCGGGCGCGCGGGCTCGTCCAGTTCGGTGGCCTGCTCGAGGCGGTCGAACCGGAACAGCCGCACCCCCTCCGCCTCGCGGCACCAGGCCTGCAGGTAGGAGTTGTTGTCCACCAGCACGATCCGGATCGGGTCGACCACCCGCTCGGACACCACGTCGCGGCTGGCCGAGTAGTACACCAGGCGCAGCGCGCGACCGCGGGCCAGCGCGGAGCGCACCGTCGTCACCGCCGGGGCCTCCACGGGTGCGGCCGGTTCGGGCCCGGCCGAACGTCCGGGGTCACCCGCGATGGCCGACTCGATCTTCGCCATCGCCGAGCGCGCGGCCGTCGGATCGACCATGCCGGGCAGATCGGCGATCGAACGCAGCGCCACCAGGACGGCCGTGGCCTCGGTCGAGGTCAGCCGCAGCGGGCGGTCGATGCCGGCGGAGAAGGTGACCTCGATGCTCTCCTCGGAGAACGACAGGTCGATGAGATCGCCGGGCCCGTAGCCGGGCAGGCCGCACATCCACAGCTGGTTCAGGTCGTTCATCAGCTGTTTCGTGGTGACGCCGAGTTCGGCGGCGGCGTCCGCGGCGCTGATTCCGGGGTTGGCCAGGAAGTACGGCACCATGTTCAGCAGCCGCGACAGCCGCGTCGACAACCGACTGCTCACGTGGCCCCCACTTCCGTCCCCTCGAGCACCGACCGCAGCCGGGCGACGACATCCTCCCGCAGGTCGGCCGGGGCCAGGACGAGCGCGTCCGGGCCGAGTCCGGTGATCAGGCGCGCCAGCCAGTCCCGCGAGCGGACCGGGACCTCCACGATCGTGCCCGGACGGCCGCCGAGTTCGCGTTCCTCCACGGCCGCGCCCAGCCGCCGGACGTCCTGGCCGCGGCCCTCGGCGACCCACACCGTGGCGGTACCGGTCACCTGCGACGCGCCGGTCACCCGGGCGACGATCGCCCGCAGATCCACGTCCTCCGGTTTGTGCACGGCATTCTCCGGCCCGTACGCGGTGACGTCGTCACCGATGCGCGACAACCGGAACGTGCGGGTGGCGTCACGATCGCGATCGTGCCCGACCAGATACCACCGACCGTGATGAGTGACCACACCCCACGGCTCCACATCGCGCATCAGATACGGGGCGTTGTGCGACATGCGGTGCTCGAAGCGGACCGCGCGCCCGGCGTCGACCGCCGCCAGCAACCTGCCCAGCGCCGCCTCCGACCCGCGCGTACGCGCCGGAACCGCCGGGACCGACGACAACGCCGCGTCCGATTCGACATGAATCCCGGCCGCCCGCAACTTGAGCAGGGCCCCTTCGGCCGCGGTCGCGAGTTCCGGAGATTCCCACAGCTGCACGGCGACCGCTACCGCCGCCGTCTCCTCGCTGGTCAGATCGATATCGGGCAGCTCGTAGGCGTCGCGGTTGATCCGGTAGCCCTCCTGCGAGGAGTAGCGACTGACCGGGCCGACCTCCAGCGGGATGCCGAGATCGCGCAATTCGTTCTTGTCGCGCTCGAACATCCGGCTGAACGCCTCGTCGCTGGCGGAGTCCTCGTATCCGGCGACGCTGTCGCGGATGCGCTCCGCGGTCAGGAACTGCCGGGTCGACAACAGCGCGATGACCAGATTCATCAGCCGCTCGACCTTGGATATCGCCACGCGACACAGAGTAATCGGCCCGCGCCCACACATGCGCCCCGGCGCACGATTAGGCCATGGATTCGCCTTACATCGACGCGATCAGCCGATCCACTCGCTCATCAACCGAACGGAACGGGTCCTTGCACAGCACCGTGCGCTGCGCCTGATCGTTCAGCTTCAGGTGGACCCAGTCGACGGTGAAGTCGCGGCCCGCCTCCTGCGCGGCGGTGATGAAATCGCCGCGCAGCTTGGCGCGAGTCGTCTGCGGCGGCGTGGTGACCGCGGCGTCCACCGACTCGTCCTCGGTGATCCGCTTGGCCAAGCCCTTGCGCTGCAGCAGGTCGAACACGCCGCGGCCGCGCTTGATGTCGTGGTAGGCCAGATCCAGCTGGGCGATCTTGGGATCGGACAGGTCCATGTTGTAGCGATCCTGGTAGCGCTGGAACAGCTTGCGCTTGATCACCCAGTCGATCTCGGTGTCGACCTTCGCGAAATCCTGCGCCTCCACCGCGTCGAGCGTGCGGCCCCACAGGTCCACCACCGCGTCGACCTGCGGGTCGCGGTCGCGGTTGCGCAAGTGGTCGACCGCGCGCGCGTAGTACTCGCGCTGGATGTCCAGGGCGCTGGCCTGACGGCCTCCGGCCAGCCGCACCGGTCGGCGGCCGGTCAGGTCGTGACTCACCTCGCGGATGGCGCGGATCGGGTTGTCGAGAGCGAAATCGCGGAACGACACCCCGGCCTCGATCATCTCCAGCACCAGCGCCGCCGTGCCGACCTTCAGCATCGTCGTGGTCTCGGCCATGTTCGAGTCGCCGACGATGACGTGCAGGCGCCGATACTTCTCGGCGTCGGCGTGCGGCTCGTCGCGGGTGTTGATGATCGGGCGCGAACGCGTGGTCGCCGAGGAGACGCCCTCCCAGATGTGCTCGGCGCGCTGCGACAGGCAGAACGTGGCCGCCTTCGGGGTCTGCAGCACCTTGCCGGCGCCGCAGATCAGCTGGCGGGTGACCAGGAACGGCAGCAGCACGTCGGAGATGCGGGAGAACTCGCCGGCCCGTACGACCAGGAAGTTCTCGTGGCAGCCGTAGGAGTTGCCCGCCGAGTCGGTGTTGTTCTTGAACAGATAGATGTCGCCGCCGATGCCCTCCTCCGCCAAGCGCTGCTCGGCGTCGATCAGCAGTTCCTCGAGCACCCGCTCACCGGCGCGGTCGTGGGTGACCAACTGCACCAGGGAGTCGCATTCGGCCGTCGCGTACTCCGGATGGGAGCCGACGTCGAGGTACAGACGGGCACCGTTGCGGAGGAACACGTTCGAACTACGGCCCCAGGACACCACCCGGCGGAACAAATACCGGGCCACCTCGTCAGGGCTCAACCGACGGTGTCCGTGGAACGTGCACGTCACCCCGAACTCGGTCTCGATCCCCATGATTCGTCGCTGCACACTATCGACATTACAGCCATGCCCTGCCCGAAATGGGCTGTGCGCGCAAGCGGATGCAAACGGGTTCGCAACAGTTACATTGGCGTCGCCTTCGGCGCCGCGGGTTTTTGGTCCCCTGTGGCGGGGGGGTTTTTTGGGGGGGGGGGGGGGGGGGGGGGGGAGGGGGGGGGGGGGGGGCGAGCACAGACCCCGCGCCCCCCCGCGCGGGGGGGGGGGGGGGGGGGGGGGGGGGGGGG
>NZ_JARWOP010000353.1 GCF_029868745.1 Nocardia wallacei
GCTGGCTCCTTCGTCGCATTGCAACGGCACCCGAAAACCGAGACGCGCCGAAACCTTGTGGGTTGTTCAGCTGTGGGGTTTTCTGTCGGAGAGGCCGTGCATGAAGATGTAGCAGCCGGGGATCAGGGGGGCGCCCTGGGATGCGAATTTGGCTTGGTAGGCGGAGGGGGGCATGCCTACCAGTTCGGTGAATTTCCGGCTGAACGAGCCGAGGCTGGTGTAGCCGACCAGGATGCATGCTTCGGTTACGGTGATGTTCGTGGCTCGGAGTAGGTCCTGGGCGCGTTCTATGCGGCGTTCGGCCAGGTAGAGTGCGGGGGTTTTGCCGTATGTGGCGGCGAAGCAGCGTAGGAAGTAGTACTTGGACACGCCTGCGGCCGCGGCTAGGGCGTCCAGGTCCAAGGGGGTGGCGTAGTGGCGGTCGGCATGGTCGCGTGCTCGCCGGATATGCGGGAGCAGTTCCAGCGGGGGGTCGGTGCGGCGGCGGTCGCTCACCCTCCGATCTTCGCTCGAGGGTGTGACAGGAAACCAGCTCGAGCAGGTGACGGGGACCGACTCAGGTGAAGGGGGGGAGATCGTCGAAGCGCATCGAACCGTGGGCCGCGAGGCGCCAGGCCCGGGCGGTCAGGTCGGCGTCCTCCTCGGTGACCAGATTTCCCATGACCCGGACCGCGGTGCGCTGCAGATACTTCGACCGCATCACCGGCGGACCGCCCGTGGGCACCATGCGCGGATGGGTGGCCAGCGCGGCGATTCGGCGTGCCACCGAGAACGTGCGGCCGTAGCGGGCGCGCAGCAGGTCCGGCCACAGGGTGGTCAGGTCCGGCTCGTCGAGCAGACCGGCCAGCAGGTGGCCGCCCTCCAGCCCGTAGTCGATGCCCTCGCCGTTGAGCGGATTCACGCAACCGGCGGCGTCGCCGACCAGCGCCCAGTTCCGCCCGGCCACCCCGGACACCGCGCCGCCCATCGGCAGCAGCGCCGAGGCGACCGCACGCGTCTCGCCCTCGAACTCCCATTCGGGGCGGCGCAGCGAAACATAATGCTGCAGTAGGGGTTTCAGGGCGATATGCGAAGGCCGCCGCTCGGTTGCCAGCGAACCCACGCCGATGTTCACCTCGCCGTTGCCGAGCGGGAACACCCAGCCGTAACCGGGTACCAGGGTGTCGTCGGCGTCGCGCAACTCCAGGTGCGAGGTGATCCACGGGTCGTCGCTGCGCCCCGACTTGATGTAGGCGCGGGCGGCCACGCCGTAGGCGAAGCGGCGATGCCAGGTCCGCCCGAGCAGCTTCCCGACCGGCGAGCGGACCCCGTCCGCCACGATCAAGGTGCGGCAGGTGATGTCCTGCGTGCCGGAACCGGTGCGCACGGTGACTCCGGTGACCCGGTCGCCCGCGCGCAGCACGTCGACCACCCGCACCCCCTCGGCCATCCGGGCGCCCCACTCCACCGCCGTCGCGCGCAGCTTGTCGTCGAGTTCGGTGCGGGCGACGGCACTTCCGTAGCGCGGAAAGGAACCACCCGGCCAGGTCAGCAGGGCCTCGCGGCCGAATCCGGTCATGCGCAGGCCGCGGTTGACGGTGTGTGCGCGCAGCCAGTCGCCCAGCCCGAGATGCTCGAGTTCGGCCGTCGCGCGGGGTGTCAGCCCGTCGCCGCAGGTCTTGTCGCGCGGGAACACCGCGGCATCGGTCAGCAGCACGTCGCGTCCGTCGCGGGCGGCCCAGGCGGCCGCGGCCGAGCCCGCCGGACCCGCGCCGACCACCACCACGTCGGCGTGGCGGGGCGTCGCGTCGCCGCTCGCGGTACTGGCATCCCCTGCACCCATGGGCTCAATACTTGCAGTACCGGTTCGGGGTGTCGAAGGCGCCGCACGTTCCGGGCCGCGCCGGCTGTCTGATTCGTCCCAGAGTGACTCCGTTCATGGGCACGTCATCCCCGACACGCTAGGTTCTTGGGTGTGGGGACGGAACCGGCAGTGGGAGATGGCATGAGTGCATCGTCTGTGACCGATGAGACCACCGTGGTCGCCGGGGTCGATCTCGGCGATGCAGAACTCGCTTCGACCGTGCGCAACGGTCTGGAGGAGGTCGAGAAGCTACTGATCGCCGAGCTGTCGGACGGGGAGGAATTCCTGCAGGAGGCCGCGCTGCACCTGGCCAAGGCCGGCGGCAAGCGCTTCCGCCCGCTGTTCACCATCCTCACCGGACAGCTGGGTCCGCGCCCGACCGATCCGGAGCTGATCACCGCCGGCACCGTCGTCGAACTGGTGCATTTGGCCACCCTGTACCACGACGACGTGATGGACGAGGCGTCCATGCGCCGCGGCGCGCCGAGCGTGAATTCCCGCTGGGGCAACAGCATTGCGATCCTCGCCGGCGACTATCTGTTCGCCCACGCCTCGCGGCTGGTGTCCACGCTGGGCCCCGACGCGGTCCGCGTCATCGCCGAGACGTTTGCCGAACTCGTCACCGGTCAGATGCGAGAAACCATGGGGGCCAAGCAATCTCAGGATCCGGTCGAACACTATCTGCGGGTGGTGTGGGAGAAGACGGGTTCGCTGATCGCCGCCGCGGGCCGCTTCGGCGGCACCTTCTCCGGCGCCGGCCTGGAACACGTCGAGCGGCTGGCCCGCCTCGGCGACGCGGTCGGCACGGCGTTCCAGATCTCCGACGACATCATCGACATCGCCTCGGTCTCCGAGCAGTCCGGCAAGACCCCCGGCACCGATCTGCGCGAGGGGGTGCACACCCTGCCGGTGCTGTACGCGCTGCGCGACGAGGGCGCCGAGGGGGACCGGCTGCGCAAGCTGCTGGCCCGCCCGCTGGAGACCGACGCGGAGGTCACCGAGGCGCTGGAGTTGCTGTCCCGCTCCCGCGGCATGGTGCTGGCCAAGGAGAAGCTGCAGGGCTACGCCGACATCGCGCACGCCGAGCTGTCCGCGCTGCCGGGCGGCCCGGCCAACGAGGCGCTGGAACGCCTGGTCCGCTACACCATCGAGCGGGTCGGATAGTTCACAGCCCGGCCCGGAACCTTCGCCCGGCCCTCCGTCGTTGACCAGCTGTAACGCAATCGAGAACGGGGGCGTGAAGGAGTGCGATGCACGGGCACGGTGGGTTCGGTAACGGACTGAAGACGTTCGGGTTGATGGTCGGGCTCTCGGCGCTGATCGTGTTCGCCGGAGCGCTGTTCCGCAATCCGACCATCCTGGTGATCGCGATCCTGCTCGCCGTCGGGATGAACGCGTACGCCTACTTCAACAGCGACAAGCTGGCGCTGAAGGCGATGCACGCGCAGCCCGTCTCCGAGCTGGAGGCGCCGGTCATCTACAAGATCGTGCGCGAGCTGGCGACGGCGGCGCGCCAGCCCATGCCGCGGCTGTACATCAGCCCGACCAACGCCCCCAACGCCTTCGCCACCGGCCGCAATCCCCGGCACGCCGCCGTCTGCTGCACCAGCGGCATCCTGCAGATTCTCGACGAACGTGAGTTGCGGGCGGTGCTCGGGCACGAGCTGTCGCACGTCTACAACCGCGACATCCTGATCTCCTCGGTGGCCGGGGCGATGGCGGCCGTCATCTCCGGCCTGGCCAACCTGGCCTTCTTCGCCAGCATGTTCGGCGGCGGCAACCGCGAGGGCGAGGGCCCGAACATGCTGGGTGTCCTACTGGTGTCCCTGCTGGGTCCGATTGCCGCCACGCTGGTCAAGCTGGCCGTCTCCCGGTCCCGCGAGTACCAGGCCGACCAGGACGGCGCCGCCCTGACCGGCGACCCGCTGGCCTTGGCCGCGGCGCTGCGCAAACTCGAACGCGGCACCCAGGCGGCCCCGCTGCCGCCCGAACCGCAGCTGACCTCCCAGTCGCACCTGATGATCGCCAACCCCTTCCGCGCCGGCGACCGCATGGCCCGCTGGTTCTCGACCCACCCGCCGATGGACGAACGCATCGCCCGCCTGGAGCAGATGGCCGGAGGGCCGCGCGCCCGTTGAGCCCTATCGGTAGTTCACGAATTGCAGCGCCACGTCGAAGTCGGCGCCCTTGAGCAGGGAGATGACCGCCTGCAGGTCGTCGCGCTTCTTGCTGCTGACGCGTAGCTCGTCACCCTGGATCTGAGCCTTGACGCCCTTGGGGCCCTCGTCGCGAATCTTCTTCGCGATCTTCTTCGCGTTCTCGGTGGAGATGCCCTGCACGAGCGTGCCCGTGATCTTGTACACCTTTCCGGAGGACTGCGGCTCGCCGGCGTCGAAGGCCTTCAGCGAGATGTCCCGGCGAATCAGCTTCTCCTTGAAGACATCGAGCGCGGCCTTCACCCGGTCCTCGGACTCGGCGGACACCACGATCTTCTCCTCGCCGGACCACTCGATGCTCGCGCCGGTACCGCGGAAGTCGTAGCGGGTGTTCAGCTCTTTCGCCGCCTGATTGAGTGCGTTGTCGACCTCCTGCCGATCGACCTTGCTCACCACATCGAAAGACGAATCGGCCACCCTGCGCTCCTGTCTGAGATTGCGATCCGGACGTTCCGGTAGCAGAAGACTTCTACCCCGAACCATCGAAGTTAGTCTCGCGGGCATCGGCTTGGCCAGCCGGTTTGCGTCCAGGGGCCAGGGTCGTTGTATTCTGCTCAGCGCGCTGATTCGAGCGCGACCAGGCGGATTGCCCGAGTGGCCAAAGGGAGCTGACTGTAAATCAGCCGCGAAAGCTTCGGAGGTTCGAATCCTTCATCCGCCACCTTCTCAGGCCCGCCCCGGTTTCGGGGCGGGCCTGTGTCGTTCCCGAGCGGTTTGCGGGGCTTGACCAGCCAATTTGGTAACCATGCGGTCGGGTGTGTAACCTCGTTCAAGGCTTCGGCGCCCCGGGTGCGAGCAATCGTCACACGGAGCGCGAGTAGCTGTGCCCCCTTAGCTCAGTCGGCAGAGCGTTTCCATGGTAAGGAAAAGGTCAACGGTTCGATTCCGTTAGGGGGCTCGCCGGATTGCCGGTGGTGACCGACTCGGCACTCTGAGCACTAGAATCGAGAGCCGGGCCGCACCGCCGCAGTACCGCGCATATGGCGGTGTAGCTCAGGCGGTAGAGCAAACGACTCATAATCGTTGTGTCGCCGGTTCGAGTCCGGCCATCGCTACCCATACTGATTGACCCTCTAGGTTGACCGGAAAGAAGGCATATCGTGGCCGCGAAGTCCACCGATGTCCGGCCAAAGATCACCTTGGCCTGCGAAGAGTGCAAGCATCGCAACTACATCACCAAGAAGAATCGGCGTAACGACCCGGACCGCCTCGAGCTGAAGAAGTTCTGCCCGAACTGCGGCACCCACCGGGCCCACCGCGAGTCTCGCTAAATCTCTCCACGCGTGCACGCTGCCGCGTTGGTCTGAAGTGCCGGAGCAGGTCCTCACCGCTCCGGCACTTGGTGTAAGTGCGGTGGCGAGCGCTCAGCCGACTCCCGGTAGTGGGGTCAGATAGGGACAGCCTTCCGTGACAATCAACACCGGCACCGGCACCGACGTCGAAACGGCCGAGCCCACCGCCGAGGCGAACGGCACGCCACTGGATCCCGCGGCCCAGGCGGCGGCCATGGTCGGCCACCATTACCGCGTCGACGACTACTACGAGGTCGGCCGTGAGAAGGTGCGCGAGTACGCCCGCGCCGTGCAGGACTACCACCCGGTGCACTGGGACGAGGACGTCGCCCAGGAGTACGGCCACGACAGCCTGGTCGCGCCGCTGACCTTCATCTCCCTGGTCGGAATTCTGGCCCAGCGCAAGCTGTTCGAGCAGGTCGTCACCGGCTACGACCTGAGCCAGATCATGCAGACCGACCAGATCCTGGAATTCCACCGCCCGATCCGGGTCGGCGACCAGCTCGTCTGCGACGTGTACCTGCACTCGTTCCGGCAGGCCCCCGGCGGCGCCGACATGATCGTCACCAAGAACATCGTGACCGCGCAGAACGACGAGCTGGTGCTCACCACCTACACCACGCTGGTCGGCCGCAGCGGCGCCGAGATCGACCCGAGCATGGGCGAAGCCGTCCGCAACGTGCTGATGCACGGCATCGGCGAGGCGCCCAGCCACCATCCGCGTACCGGCGCCACGTCCGCCACGCCGCCGGCGACGCCCACCGTCGCGCCCGCCGCCGCGTCGAGCAAGCGCGGGCTGAAGTTCGAGGACGTGACCGTCGGCGCCGAGCTGCCGCCGCGCATCGTCCGGCTCACCCGCGGCGATCTGGTCAACTACGCCGGTGTCTCCGGCGACGCCAACCCCATTCACTGGAGTGACGACGTGGTGCGGCTCGTCGGCCTGGACGGCGTGGTGGCGCACGGGATGCTGACCATGGGCCTGGGCGGCGGCTTCATCACCTCCTGGCTGCGCGATCCGGGTGCGGTCAAGGAGTACAACGTCCGGTTCACCAGCCCGGTCTACGTGCCCGCCGACCGCCCGGCCGAGATCGAGTACACCGGCAAGGTGAAGTCGGTGGACCCCGAGACGCGCACGGCCGTCGTGGCCATCGTCGCGAAATCGGAGGGGCGTAAGATCTTCGGGCGTGCGACCGCGACGGTGCAGCTGGTGTGATCGAGCCGCGCGGCCGGACCCGATTGGCGGTCCCGAGGATCGGTAACGTACACTCGGGTTTCTGGGGTCACCAGCCGCTGCGCGCTGCTCTGAAGGGGCTGGTTCCGGACGGGAAACCGTCGGGGCCGGCATCGCCGGAGCGGCGCGCGTGTTGTGTGATACCCGGGCACAACTGAAGAAAACGGTGCTGGATAACGACAGACGTCCAGCCGAAGGGGCGTAGCTCAATTGGCAGAGCAGCGGTCTCCAAAACCGCAGGTTGCAGGTTCAAGTCCTGTCGCCCCTGCACTGGATGCCAGCGACGACAGCGAGGAGTGGGCGTGAGCGACGAGCGGGACATTCGCCACGGCGCGCATGCGTCCGATGACGATGACACCGCGGTGAGTCGGCCGAGCGGTAAGCGGTCGGCTCGTCGGGCTCGCGGCTCGTCCTCGCGGACGGAGACGGGCGCGGTCGCCACCATCGATCGCACCGGTGCCGACCCGGCGGCGCGCAAGGCGTCCAAGTCGGCGGACAAGAAGGCGCGCGGTTCTTCGAATCCGCTCAAGCGCCTGGTGAAGTTCCTGCGTGAGGTGGTCTCGGAACTCCGTAAGGTGATCTGGCCCAACCGCAAGCAGATGGTCACCTATACGAGCGTGGTCTTGGTGTTCGTGGTCTTCATGGTCGCGTTCATCGCCGGGTTGGATGTGGCGTTCATCAAGGGTGTCAACTGGCTGTTCGGCTAGCTGACCGTCGGCGCCGGTAACCGTCCCCGGACAGGTCGGACTTCGGTCGGCCCGGGGCGGAGCCATCCGCTGGAGAGACATCCGGCACGCAGAGGAAGTTAGTGACGACACAGGAAGCGAGTGCCCCAGTGAGCACCCCGGAGAACGGCACAACCGAAGAGTTCCCGGTCGACGACGCGGTGGAGCAGTCCATCGCCGACGAGACCGTCGCGGACTCCGCGGACTCCGCGCCGGCCGCGGAGCCCACTCCCGAGGAGTCGACTGCCGAGGAGTCCGCTGCGGAACCCACCGCGGCGGAGCCCGAGGAGGCCGACGCACCCGCCGACCCGGTCGCGGAGATGAAGGCCGCGCTGCGGCGCGCCCCCGGCGACTGGTACGTCGTTCACTCCTACGCCGGCTACGAGAACAAGGTGAAGGCCAACCTCGAGACCCGCGTGCAGAACCTGGGCCTCGAGGACTACATCTTCCAGGTCGAGGTGCCGACCGAGCAGGTCACCGAGATCAAGAACGGCCAGCGCAAGAACGTGCAGCGCAAGGTGCTGCCCGGCTACATCCTGGTGCGGATGGACCTCAACGACGAGTCGTGGGGCGCGGTGCGCAACACCCCGGGCGTCACCGGATTCGTCGGCGCCACCTCGCGCCCTTCGCCGCTGTCCATCGACGACGTGGTGAAGTTCCTGATCCCGGCCGACCAGCAGCAGAAGAAGCCGGCCGCCGCGTCGAGCGCCGCCAGCGGCGAGTCCGCCACCGAGACCGCGCCCAAGCCGGCCATCGAGGTCGACTTCGAGGTCGGCGAGTCGGTGACCGTCATGGACGGCCCGTTCGCGACGCTGCCGGCCAGCATCTCCGAGGTCAACGCCGAGCAGCAGAAGCTCAAGGTGCTGGTGTCGATCTTCGGTCGCGAGACCCCGGTCGAACTCGCGTTCACCCAGGTCGCGAAGATCTAAGGACTTCCGGGGCGCGCCCCCGGAGCAGGCTTGCGGAAATCCGTAAGGAACCTATACCAAGGAAAGAAAGATGCCCCCCAAGAAGAAGAAGGTCTCTGGGCTCATCAAGCTCCAGATCCAGGCCGGCCAGGCGAACCCCGCGCCGCCGGTGGGTCCCGCGCTCGGTCAGCACGGCGTCAACATCATGGAGTTCTGCAAGGCGTACAACGCCGCGACCGAGTCGCAGCGTGGCAACGTCATCCCGGTCGAGATCACGGTCTACGAAGACCGCTCGTTCGACTTCAAGCTGAAGACCCCGCCCGCCGCCAAGCTGCTGCTGAAGGCCGCCGGTGTGCAGAAGGGTTCGCCCGAGCCGCACCGCAACAAGGTCGCCACGGTCACCATGGATCAGATCCGCGAGATCGCCAAGACCAAGCAGGAAGACCTGAACGCCAACAACCTCGATCAGGCGGCGAAGATCATCGCGGGCACCGCTCGCTCGATGGGTATCACCATCTCCGAGTGAGGCTCCAGGTGGGAGGGACGGCCAGTCCCGGAAACCACGTCTGAACCACGAACAGGACAGAGAATCATGGCAAAACGAAGCAAGGCTTATCTCGAGGCGGCCGCCAAGGTCGACCGCGCTCAGCTCTACTCGCCGCTGGCCGCTACCCGGCTGGCGAAGGAGACCGCCACCACGAAGACCGACGCGACCGTCGAGGTCGCCGTCCGTCTCGGTGTCGATCCCCGCAAGGCCGACCAGATGGTGCGCGGCACCGTCAACCTGCCGCACGGCACCGGTAAGACCGCGCGCGTCATCGTGTTCGCAGCCGGCGAGAAGGCCGCCGAGGCCGAGGCCGCCGGTGCCGACGCCGTGGGCGCCGAGGACCTGATCGAGCGGATCCAGGGCGGCTGGCTGGACTTCGACGCCGCCATCGCCACCCCGGACCAGATGGCCAAGGTCGGCCGCATCGCGCGCGTGCTGGGCCCCCGCGGCCTGATGCCGAACCCGAAGACGGGCACCGTCACCACCGATGTGACCAAGGCCGTCAACGAGATCAAGGGCGGCAAGATCAACTTCCGCGTCGACAAGCAGGCCAACCTGCACTTCGTGATCGGCAAGGCCTCCTTCGAAGAGAAGAACCTGGTCGAGAACTACGGCGCCGCTCTCGAGGAGATCCTGCGCCTCAAGCCCTCCACAGCGAAGGGCCGCTACGTCAAGAAGGTGACGATTTCGACGAACACCGGCCCGGGCATCCCGGTGGACCCGAACCGCACCCGCAACCTCACCGACGAGGACGCGTAAGTAGCGCAACAGGTTTCGAAGGGCCGGTACCTCCGCGGTGTCGGCCCTTCGGCTTTCGCCGGACCCCGTTTTGGCAGATGGATGGGGGTTCGGTTATCCTGGACAACGGTCGTCGGCCTGTTCGGCGATCAACCCCCATAGTTCTACCGAAGACCGTTGGTCGCTGCCCTCGGGCAGTCGAAGGTCCGGCGATATTGCCGGCGGCCCACGCAGGGAGAACCGAGGACGGAACAACTGCAGGCTGGTGCCGTACATCGGTAGTCTGCGCTGATTCTTGTGCGCCCCGGAACCCTCTGCGTCCGGGGCGTCAGCTTTGTCGCCGGGGCGCCTCCAACGGAGTCGGTAGTTCGCAACGAACCGACCATCCAGAGAGGAGGCGAAGTATGGCAAAGACCTGGAAGGTCGACGCGGTCGAGGAGATCACCGAGCAGTTCAAGGGCTCCACCGCCACCGTGATCACGGAATACCGTGGTCTGTCGGTCGGCAAGCTCACCGAGCTGCGCCGGGCCCTGGGCGAGAACGCCACCTACTCCGTCGCCAAGAACACCCTGGTCAAGCGTGCCGCCGCCGAGGCGGGCGTGGAAGGCCTGGATGACTTGTTCGTCGGTCCGACCGCCATCACCTTCATCAGCGGTGAGCCGGTCGAGGCCGCCAAGGCGCTGAAGACCTTCGCCAAGGACAACAAGGCGCTGGTCATCAAGGGCGGCTACATGGACGGCGCGCCGCTGTCCGTGTCCGAGGTCGAGCGGATCGCCGACCTGGAGTCCCGCGAGGTGCTGCTGTCCAAGCTGGCCGGCGCCATGAAGGGCAACCTCACCAAGGCGGCCGGCCTGTTCGCCGCGCCCGCCGGTCAGGTGGCTCGCCTGTTCGCCGCGCTCGAGGACAAGAAGCGCGCCGAGGGCGGCGAAGCCGCACCGGCCGCCGATGCCGAATAAGTCGTTCCCCCAACCCAAGACATCACCGAAAGGAAGCCATCATGGCCAACGTTGACGAGCTGCTCGAGACCATCGGCGGCATGACCCTGCTCGAGCTGTCGGACTTCGTCAAGAAGTTCGAGGAGAAGTTCGAGGTTACCGCGGCCGCTCCGGTCGCCGTCGCCGCTGTCGGTGGCGCCGCCGGTGGCGCCCCGGCCGAGGCCGCCGAGGAGCAGGACGAGTTCGACGTCATCCTCGAGGGTGCCGGCGACAAGAAGATCCAGGTCATCAAGGTCGTCCGCGAGATCGTGTCCGGCCTGGGCCTGAAGGAGGCCAAGGACCTGGTCGAGGGCGCGCCGAAGCCGATCCTGGAGAAGGTCGCCAAGGAGGCCGCCGACGCCGCCAAGGCCAAGCTGGAAGAGGCCGGCGCCAAGGTGTCCGTCAAGTAATAACGGTCGCACCGTTTTCGGAGCGGGGGGGGGGGGCGGGGGGGCCCCCCCCGACCCCGTTTAAAATAAAATAGAGCCGAGGGTTTTGGGGCAGGGTTGGTGTTTGAAAATTTTTTAACGCCCGGGAGGTTGTGTTTGGCGGGCGGGGGGGGGGGGGGTAAAATGACC